>NZ_JBHUBB010000003.1:161302-267461 GCF_042789485.1 Streptomyces sp. NPDC056835 | reverse complement strand
TCGAGTCCACACTCAGATCCGCTTCCAGATCAAGATCAGGCTCGATCATGTCCACCGGATAACCCGTACGCTCCGCCACCACCGCCAACACCGCGCCAAGCACCGCCGCACGGTCCAGCACCGGACCGGCGGCGGGAGGCTCAACGGCGGCGGCGGACGCGGGCGCGGGCAGTTCGGCGACCTTCGTGGTGAGCAGTCCGGCGATCCCGGCGGCGGTACGGGCCGCGCTCAGCCCATCCAGCTCCGCGCCGCCATCGACCGGCAGCCCCAGCCTGACCGCCAACTCACCCGCGATCTCCGTCCGCTTGATCGAGTCCACACTCAGATCCGCTTCCAGATCAAGATCAGGCTCGATCATGTCCACCGGATAACCCGTACGCTCCGCCACCACCGCCAACACCGCGTCAAGCACCGCAGCACGGTCCAGCACCGGCCGAACAGCGGCAGGAGCGGGCGCCGGAGCGGCGGTGGTGACGACGGCGGTCGCCGGGACGGGCGCGGGCAGCTCGGCGGGGGCGGACAGCTGTGGCGCGGCGGCGTAGACGGGCGGCCGGTCCGCCGGGACGGCCGCGGGGCCGCCGAGATAGCTCAGCATGACGTCTCGCTGCGCCGCCACCAGGTCCCGGCTGGTGCGCAGGAATTCGGCGACGAGTGCGTCGGGACCGGACGCCGCGGCGCCGTGGGGGGCGTAGTTCTCCGGCACGATCAGCTCCGTAACGGGTCTGGCGGGGTGCAGGGCGTTGGTGGGGATGGTGCCGTCGGCGAGACGGACGAGCTGGCCGTCCACCGTCCAGCCGGCGGTGCGCTCGAGGACCGCGGTCCCGGGGTCGACCGCGTCGCGTCCCTGGAAGAGCCGGCCGGTGCGGACATCGGCTCCGCTGACGGCGAGCCGGGCCAGGGCGGTGAGGAAGCCGGTCAGTCCGGCGCCCCGGCCGCCGTCGAGCGGGATCGTGCGGTGCGGGCGGTCGCCGAGGACGGCGGAGACCAGCCTGCTCAGTACGCGGCCGGGACCCACCTCGGCGAAGACCCGGGCGCCCGCCGCGTACATGGCCTCGATCTGCTCGGTGAACCGGACGGGCGCGCCGATCTGCGCGGCGAGACCGGCCCGGATCGCCGCGGGCTCCGCCGGATACGACTCGGCCGTGCGATTGGCCCAGACGTCGAAGGTGGTCGGGTAGACGGTCATGGACTCCAGACGGTCGGCGAAGGCGTCGCCCGCGCCGGCCAGCAGGGGGCTGTGGAAGGCACAGGCCACCTGGAGCGGTTTCGCCGAGTGCCCGGCGTCCCGCAGATGGGTCACAGCGGCGGCCATCGGCTCGGTGGGTCCCGAGATGACGGTCTGCCGGGGCGCGTTGCGGTTGGCGGCGACGACGTCCTCGGCGAGACCGGCCAGCCGCAGCACTTCCTCCACCTGCTCGACGGTGGCGGTGACGGCCGCCATCGTGCCGGCGTCACCGTCCGCCACGTGGGCGAGGATCGCCTCGGCGCGGGCGGCGCTCGCGGTGAGGACGTCCTGGGGTGCGAGCGCCCCGGCCACGCCGAGCGCGACCAGTTCGCCGTAGCTGTGGCCCGCGGCCATGGCCGGGCGTACGCCGACCGAGGCCAGCAGTTCGGCAGCGGCGAGTTCGACCACACCGAGCGCGGGCTGGGCGACGGCGGTGTCGGTGATCCGGGCCAGCTGGCCGGCCTTGGTCTCCTCGTCGAAGGCGGCCGGCGGGTACAGCGCGTCCGCCCAGCGCGCGCCGAGCTGGAGATAGCGCTGCAACTCGGGGAAGGTTACGAAGAGTTCGGCGAGCATGCCGGGGCGCTGGCTGCCCTGTCCGGGGAAGAGGAAGGCCAGCTTTCCGGGACCCTCCCCGTCGGCGCCCGTGCCGTCGGTCGCGGTGCGATCGGTGCCCGTGTCGTCGGTCGCGATGTCGTCGCGGACATGCAGCCCGGCCTCCGGATCGTGCTCCCCGTCGGCGGCCCCGCGCAGCAGCTCGGGCAGCGCCGCGAGGCTCTGGGCCACCACGGCGATCCGTACCGGCTCGCCACGTACCGCGGCCTGGTCGGCGCGGTGGGCGGCGTGACGCGCGTAGTCACGCAGCCGCCAGTCGCCTCCGCGCTGGATCAGGTCGAGCAGCGCACGGGCCGCGCGGCGCGCCGCGGCGGCGTCCCGGCCACGGAACGTGAACAGCTCCGCGGGCCAGGTGTCCAGCGCATGGGCGGGCGGCGCCTGGTCATACGCGCGTAGAACGACATGGAAATTCGTGCCGCCGAATCCGAAAGCGCTCACTCCCGCGATTCGGTCCGCGGGCTCCGCGGCCCACGGCCGGGCGGCGGTGTGGAAGACGAACGGGCTGCTGTCACCGTCCCAGGCCGCGTTGGGTTCGCGGACATGCAGGGTCGGCGGTTTCACTCCGTGGTAGAGGGCCAGCGTGGTCTTGATCAGTCCGGCGAGTCCCGCCGCGCACTTGGTGTGGCCGATCTGGGACTTCACCGAGCCGACCGCGCAGCCGGCCGGCTCGGCTCCCGCTTCGGTGAACACCTCGGTCAGCGTGGCGAGTTCGGTGCGGTCACCGACGACGGTGCCGGTGCCGTGGGCCTCGATCAGACCGACATCGGCGGGGGACACACCGGCGTTGCGGTAGGCGCGGGTGAGCGCGGAGCGCTGGCCCGCCGGGCGGGGCGCAGTCAGACCGAGCGCCCGTCCGTCGCTGGCGCTGCCGACGCCGTCGATCACGGCGTAGATCCGGTCTCCGTCACGCTCGGCGTCGGCCAGCCGCTTGAGCGCCACGCAGGCCACGCCCTCGCCGAGCGCGATGCCGTCGGCGGCGCCGTCGAAGGTGGCGGAGCGGCCGGTCGGGGAGAGCGCGTGCACGGAGGAGAACAGCAGATAGTCGTTGATGCCGTTGTGCAGGTCGGCGCCGCCGCAGAGCACCAGATCGCTGGTGCCGGTGACCAGTTCCTTGCAGGCCACGTCCACGGCGGTGAGCGAGGACGCGCAGGCCGCGTCGACGGTGTAGTTGGCGCCGCCGAGGTCGAGCCGGTTGGCGATCCGGCCCGCGATGACATTGGCGAGCATCCCGGGGAAGGAGTCCTCGGTCAGCCGGGGCAGCTGCTCGTCGAGGGCGGACGGGATCGTGCCGACGTAGCCGGGCAGCACCGTGCGCAGGGTCGTCGCGTTGGACAGATCGCTGCCCGCCTCCGCGCCGAACACCACGGAGGTACGGGCGTGATCGGTGTCCGCGCCGTCGTAGCCGGCGTCCGCGAGCGCGCGCCGCGCGGCCTCCAGCGCGAGCAGCTGTACGGGTTCGATGCTGGCCAGCGAGGCCGGCGGGATGCCGTAGCGCAGCGGGTCGAAGGGGATCTCGGGCAGGAATCCGCCCCAGCGGGAGGGGGTGCGCTCGCCGTCGCCGTCCGGCGCGTAGTACCGCTCCGCGTCCCAGCGGTGGGCCGGGACCTCGGTGACGCAGTCCTTCCCCGCCAGGATGTTGGCCCAGAACTCAGCGAGGTCGGGGGCGCCGGGGAACATGCCGGCCATGCCCACCACGGCGATCCGCAGCGGCTCGGGGGCGCGCTCCGCGTCCTCGTCCACCCGGTCGAGGCCGAGTGCGGTGCGCAGTCCGGCGGCCCGGGAGCGCAGCCATCCGGCGGCCCCGTCGGAGACGGACTCGTGGAGCGCCGCGACGGTGGTGACGGACTCGCGCAGGACGCAGACCTCCCCCGCCATGAACATGCCCTCGTCGGACTGGCGTGTCTCGTCGACCGGCCGCAGCTCGTCGCCGATCCGCTCGATGCCCTTGCTGGCGAGCCGGAGCCTGCCGACGTTGAACCGCTCCAGCTGTTCCCAGATCTCCCGGTCGGGCACGCCCTGTTCGCGCAGTTCGGCCTTGAGGTGCGCGAAGTCGTCGGTGATGGCGCTGTGGGCGCAGCGGGTGGCGTGCCCGGGGGCGGTCTCCAGCAGGTCGGTCCGCTCGGCGGCGACGATACGGCGCTGGAAGAGCGGCTGGATGGCACCGGCGGCGACCGCCTCCTCGGTGAAGAGGTACGCGGTGCCCATCAGTACGCCGAACGCGGCTCCCGCGCGGGTCAGCGGGGCGGCGAGGGCCGCCGCCATCGCGGCGGAGCGCGCGTCGTGGATGCCGCCGGCGAACAGCACGGTCAGCTCGGCGGCGGTCTCGTCACCGGTCTCGGCCAGGAAGTCGAGCAGGACCTCGGTCTGCGCCTCCCACAGCGGGAAGCTGTTGCGCGGTCCGACATGCCCGCCGCACTCGGCGCCCTCGAAGATGAACCGGCGCGCGCCGGCCGCGAGGAACTGCCGCAGCAGCCCCGGGGAGGGCACATGGAGGAAGGTGGCGATGCCCTCCGCCTCCAGGGCGGCGGCCTGGGCCGGCCTGCCGCCCGCGATGATCGCGTGCGTCGGCCTCAGCTCCCGTACGACCTCCAGCTGAGCGGATCGGATCTCCTCGTCCGCGAACCCGAGCACACCGACTCCCCAGGGGGCGTCGCCGAGGGCGTCGCGGGTGCGCTCCAGCATCGTCCGGGTGCGGTCCGCGTTCGCGAGTGCCAGCGCCAGGAACGGCAGGCCGCCCCCGGCCGCGACGGCGGCGGCGAACTCGGGCTCGTCGCTGACCCGGGTCATCGGCCCCTGGGCGATGGGGAATTGGGTGCCGAGCGCCCGTGCGCCCGGCGAGCCCGCGGCCAGCGCGGCGGCGGGCAGGTCGTCCTCGACGGCCGCGGATATCGCCGCCCTGACGCCGCGTATCGCGTCGCCCACCGACTTCCAGCGCCGGGCGAAGGAGGCCGCGAGGAAGGCGTCCTGACCGACCGGCAGGAACTGGGCGCGCAGGTCGTCACTGCCGACCCTGGCCGCGAACTCGGCTGGATCGGCGGGGAGTTCGGGGGCGCCGGGGCCACGGCGGCGCAGCACCCGCGTCCCGTGGTGCAGCACGGTCTCGGAGCCGTCGAGTCCGGTGAGCGCGCCGGTGAGCTCCGCGGGCAGGCCCGCCTCGTCGAACAGCGCGAGCTGGGTGTCGAGTACGACACCCGCCGCGCCTCCCGCGACAGCGGCGGCGGCCGTGTGTGGCCCGATGCCACCCCATGCCCAGACCGGCAGCACGATGTCCGGGTCCGCCAGCACTCGCTGGAGCAGGACGAACGTACTCAGCTCACCCGCCCTGCCACCGCTTTCCGCACCGCGCACGATCAGCCCGGCCGCCCCGGCCGCGGCGGCCTGCCGCGCGCCCGCCGGATCGGTCACCTCCACCAGGACCCGGCGGCCGGCGAACTCCCCCGGTGTGCGCCCGGGGTCCGCCAGCAGCACGGTGTCCACCGGCTCGGGCAGATCCGCCGCGGTGACCGTGCAGCCCGGCCGTATCCGCACACCGAACGGCAGCGACGACCAGCGCAGGGTGCGGTCGAGTGTGTCGGCGACGCTCCTCGGGTCTCCGGTGGGAAGCTCCAGCACACTGAGCGCACCCGCACGCGCCGCGGCGGCCGTCAGCCGTGGCGACGAGCGGTGCAGCGGGTTGACGGCGATGACCGACTGAGGCAGTGAGGACTCAATGGACGCGACGGATTCCGGCATCCGCATGAAGTCTCCCGGATCGAAGTGGGGGGTTGACCGTGGGGGGCAGACCATGGAGGTTGACTGGCCGGTAGTTAACTGGCCTTGCCTCCCAGGGGTCAACTCGTCACAGTGAGCGACGAGTTACACATCGCCGTCGGCCCACACACTCCGTAGCCGAAGAACCCTCGCGAGGGGGCAGCAATCGGACGTCTTCCCGGGGCCGCAATCCGCGGATCACGTGTGCGATATCGGCCTGTCATGCCCATGAAATGCAGGATCTGTCTCCGGGCCGTCGACTGTGCCGCACATCACAGTACGCGGGTCTCGCTTTCCATAGTCCGCCGGGCATGCCTACACGGCGTGACGGTGTTGCAGAAACGCTTCAGCTGGCTGGGCGCCATGCCGTCGTGACGCTTGAGCAGGAGATAGATAAATCTTATAGTTGCCACCGCATCAGTGAACGCGGCGTGAACCGGAGGAAGAAGAGTGAGGAACGTTCCATCACAGCTCTTCCTGCCCATATGCCCGCCGGCCGGCACCCGCTGACATACACGTCCCCACGCGCTCGTACCCCTTTTCCGTGACAGCTCCGGAAACCGTACGGGCAGGACCGGGTAACGCCCCCTCAACACCATGAACAGCACCGTAGATCAACGGTTTCCCCTCGCGACCCGTTCCCTTTCGGTGACCATTCCTTCCCGCCCCACCACGGGTATGTGGAGTGAGATGACAACCCCTCAGATTTCCATTGTCGTACCGTGTTTCAACGAGAGCGAGGTGCTCGGTACCTTTCACACCGCTCTGCTCGCCGCCCTCGAACCGACCCGGCGGACTTTAGAGATCTGCTACGTGGACGACGGCAGCGCGGACGGAACCAGAAGACAGCTCAGCGAGCTGGCGGCGGCGGACCCGCGCGTCCGCTACACCTCCTTCAGCCGCAACTTCGGCAAGGAAGCCGCCATGCTCGCGGGGCTGCGCATGTCCCGGGGCGACGCGGTCGTGCTCATGGACGCGGATCTCCAGCACCCCCCGGAGCTGGTGCCCCGCATGCTGGAGCTGCACCGGCACGGCTACGACCAGGTCGTGGCGCAGCGCGACCGGGCGGGCGAGAGCGCCCTGCGCACCGCGCTCAGCAGGGTCTACTACCGGCTGGTGCGGCGCTGTATGGATGTCCATGTCGTGGACGGGGCAGGTGATTTCAGACTGCTCTCGCGCCATGCGGTGAACAGCGTGCTGTCCCTGCCGGAGAGCAACAGGTTCTCCAAGGGAATCTTCTCCTGGATCGGCTTCGACACGGCGAGTTTCACCTACCGGAATGTCAAGCGCGCGGCCGGCACCTCGAAATGGGGCGGCCGGAATCTGCTCAACTACGGCATCGACGGGCTGCTCTCCTTCAACAGCCGCCCGTTGCGTCTCGCCATCCATACCGGCCTCTGGCTCTTTCTCTCCGCGCTCGTCTACGCGCTGTGGATCATCGCGAATGTCGCCCTGAACGGTGTGGACGCGCCTGGCTATACGACCCTCATGACCGCCATCGTGGCGCTGAGCGGAATTCAGCTCGCCACGCTCGGTGTCATCGGCGAATACGTCGGGCGGATTTACCACGAGGCGAAGCGCCGTCCGCACTATGTGGTCCGGGAAACGGACTCGACGCGTACGCCCTTTCCGTCCGGTGCGCCGTCGGCGGCTTCCGTGGGACAAGCCCGTTCGGAGCGATAAGGCACCGGCGGCCGGCCGCGATCCCGCCGGAAACGGAACGTCCCCGCCCGCTCTCCGAAGCCCCGAAAGCCCCGTCCCCTCTCGAAAGGCAGTGGTGTAGATGGCCGCGGGCGCGTCAAGCGTCATCATCCCGGAACAGCCGGGCGACAGAACCGGGCGGGAGCGGGAGAACGGCCGCGGGCCATCCGCACCCTCCGCACGTTCATGGACGGGATACGGGGTACTGGGCCTGCTGACACTGCCACTGGGCCTTCTCGGGTCGGCCTTCTGGCTCGGCCGCCATGTACGTCCCAGCGCGGACGAGTGGTGTTTCCTGCCCAGCGTGCGCGATCACGGCATCGCGGCGCTGGTCGGGAAGTTCTACTTCACGGACAACGGACGGCTCGGCAACGGCCTGCTGGTCGGGCTGTACGCGAAGTTCGGCGTCGCGGGCCACCAGTGGTTCGGCCTGGTCAGTGGTGTGGTGATGCTGGGGCTGCTGTGGGCCGTGACCGTACTGCTGCTGCGCCTGGCGGGCCGGACCGCGCCGCGCGGGGTACCACTGTTCGTGGCGTCGATGGTGACGGTGGTGTTTCTCTTCGCGAGCCTCAACACGTACAAGACGTTCTACTGGCCCGCCTCCTCCGTCTCGCACACCGTCGCACCGGTACTGGCGTCCGCCGCGACGGTCCCCCTGCTGTGGGCCGGATCGCGCCGGGGACGCGTCGTCGCGGTGGCCTCCGCGCTCGTCGCGGGCGCCTTCCTCGGCACGCTCTCGGAGGAGACATCGGTCGTCGCGCTGGTCGTGCTCACGGCCCTGCTGCTGCTCAACCGCCGGATCCTCGCCCCCCGCGTACGGGCCCAGGCACGCGTCTGGTGTCTGGCCGGTGTGGCCGGGATCGGGATCGGCACACTGCTGCTGCTCACCTCCCCCGGATCGCGCAACCGCCGTCAGCGGTTCGACGCGGGCACCGCCTCGATGTTCGCGCCCGAATCGCTGGCGGACTCGCTGGACGGGTACCTGGACATCCTCGGGTCCCTGCTCACCACCTGGCAGTATCTGGGCGCCCTCGCGGCCGGTGTGCTGCTGGCGCTGCTGACCGGGAACCGGGAAGGGCGCGCGCCGGTGCTGCTGCCGTGCCGCCCGCTCTTCCTGCTGGGCGCCGGCACCGTCACGTTCCTGGTCGCCGGATACCTCTGCACGGTCATCACGTACCCACTCTTCGGATCGCATGTGGTGACCGCGCACCGGACCTGGAACGACTACCTCCTGCTGTATGTCGCGCTCCTGGTGGTCGCCGGAGCACTCCTGGGGCGGGCGCTGCGAAGGCACACGGGGAGTACGGGGCGTACGGGCGTCGTCGCGACAGCCGCCGGGGCGGCGATGTGCGTCGCGGTGTGCGTCGGACTCGCCTTTCCGCTCGGGGAGTTGGGCGAGAACATGCGCGTACGGGCCGAGAAGTGGGACCACCAGGACCAGTGGCTGCGGGAGCGGGCGGCGCGCGGCGCGCGGGTCCTCCCGTACAAGCCGCTGTCCGTCAGCGGGATGGGTGAGCCGTTCGGGGGCAGGGGAAGCAGGGTCTGGCCGGCCCGCTGTGTCGCCGACTACTACCACCTGAAGCGGATCACCTATACGGAGAGGCTTCCCTGATCCCGCCGCCCGTCACCGGCACCCCCGGCACCGGTTCGTGTGGGATGCTGAAGTCTCCGCACGTCCCCTTCTTCCCCCCGAGGCACTATGCGCTGCGTCATCGCCCGCTTCCCCTTCGAACTGGTCAAGAGCGAGGTGCAGCAGGCGATGAAGGGCATCAAGCCCGAACCCATCACCGGCGAATCCGTGGTCATCGGCCGCCGTGCCTACCCCGTCAAGCAGGTGGGGGAAGTCATCACACGGCAGGACCGCCGCGATTTCACCTCCTCCGAGGTGACCAGGGCACTGACGCGGCTCGGCTTCACCTGCCACGCCGTCCCGGCTCCCGTCGCTCCGGAGCCGCTCACCCCGCTCGAAACCGCGTCGGCGCTGCTCGGCCCCGGCGTGCGGGACTGATACACGCCGGACGGGCCGCGGGCGGCGTTTCGTACACTCACTCAGGGCGCCGCCCGCGTAGTAGAGTCGGCGCCCATGTCGAAGCCTGATCATCTGCTTGTTGACATCGCCACCACCGTGGAGTCCGAGCAAAGCAATCAGATGTCCCTCACCGTGGTCGTCCAGGGCGCCGTCATCACAGGACGGCTGGCGCCGGAAGTTGTGTGGAGGGAGCGGGTCGCCGAGGTCCTGGAGGACTCCGAGCGGCTGGGACCGTTCGCCGCCGTCTTCGGACCGGCCGGCGCGGATACCCGCTCACCACGGCCGGACGAGCCGCCCACCCATCTGCATTTCCATGTCGCCCGAATCCTCCAGGGAAGTCTCGGGATCCCGGAGACCGGCGGCATGTACCGCATCGCCATCGGGGATGTGAACGCCTGGACGGTGGGAGACCTCAGCTACTCCGACGGCTGAGACCGTCCCCTCCCCCTCCGAACCCTCTTGGGCCGTATCGGTACGGCACACCACAGCGGAGGAGCCCCGGTACCAACTCGGTACCGGGGCTCCTCCGCTGTGTCGGCCCCTGGCTCAGGCCGTGCCGTTACGGGGTGACTGGCGCTGCGCGCCACCGGTGCGTGCCTTGGACGCGGAGCCGGCGGAGGTGCGGCGGCCCTGGCCCCCGCGACCACGGCCACGGGCCTGGGAGGGGCCGCGCTTGGCCCGCTCGGCGACCGGCGCGGTGATCGTGACCGGAACGCCCGAGGGCGCCTGGGCACCCGTGATGCGGCTCAGTTCGGCCTCGCCCGAGCGGACCTGGGCGGTCCGCGGGGTGATGCCCGCGTCAGCCATCAGCCGGCTCATCTCGCGCCGCTGGTTCGGCAGGACCAGCGTGACGACACTGCCGGACTCGCCGGCCCGTGCGGTGCGCCCGCCCCGGTGCAGATAGTCCTTGTGGTCGCTGGGCGGGTCGACATTGACGACGAGGTCGAGATTGTCGATGTGAATGCCGCGGGCCGCCACATTGGTGGCCACCAGCACCGTGACATGGCCGGTCTTGAACTGCGCGAGGGTACGGGTGCGCTGGGGCTGGGACTTGCCGCCGTGCAGCGCGGCGGCGCGCACGCCGCTGTTCAGCAGATGCTCGGTGAGCCGGTCGACGGCGTGCTTGGTGTCCAGGAACATCAGCACCCGGCCGTCGCGCGCCGCGATCTCGGTGGTGGTGGCGTACTTGTCGGCGCCGTGTACGTGGAGTACGTGGTGCTCCATCGTGGTGACCGCGCCCGCGGACGGGTCGACGGAGTGGACCACCGGGTCGTGGAGATAGCGGCGGACCAGGAGGTCGACATTGCGGTCGAGGGTGGCGGAGAACAGCATCCGCTGGCCCTCGGTGCGCACCTGGTCGAGCAGCGCGGTGACCTGGGGCATGAATCCCATGTCGGCCATCTGGTCGGCCTCGTCGAGCACCGTGATGGCGACCCGGTCCAGCCTGCAGTCGCCGCGGTCGATGAGGTCCTTGAGCCGTCCCGGGGTGGCGACGACGATCTCCGTGCCGCCGCGCAGCGCGCTGGACTGCCGGCCGATCGACATACCGCCGACGACCGTGGCCAGCCGCAGTTTCAGCGACCGGGCGTACGGGGTGAGCGCGTCGGTGACCTGCTGGGCCAGCTCCCTGGTCGGAACGAGGATCAGCGCCAGCGGCTGCTTGGGCTGGGCGCGCTGTCCGGCGGTACGGGCCAGCAGCGCCAGGCCGAAGGCGAGGGTCTTGCCGGAGCCGGTACGCCCGCGGCCGAGAACGTCCCGGCCGGCCAGCGAGTTGGGCAGCGTGGCCGCCTGGATCGGGAACGGCTCGTTGACCCCCAGGCCGGTGAGCGTCTTGAGCAGTTCGGACGGCATGTCCAGATCGGCGAAGGCCGTGACCGCGGGCAGGGCCGGGGTGAGGGTGACCGGGAGGGCGAACTCACCCTTCAGCGCGGCGGGGCGCCGCGCGGAGCCACCACCGGAACGGCCCGGGGCTCCGGAGCGTCCCTGGGAGCCGGAGCGGCCGGCGGCACCCGAGCCGAAGCGGCTGCCCCGGCCGGAGCCGGCGGAGCCGCCCGTACGGGTTCGGGAGTAACGGTCGTTCGTACGTGCTGCGCGGTTCATTCAGAACCTTTCTCGATGGGCACGTATCGAGAATTCTCGGCAAAAAATCCGCGCAAAGAATCGCAAGAACGAGCCGATACATACAGAGACCAGAGCCGCGCCGGGGCGGAAAACAGCCGGAACCGTGCGTCGCGTTCCGGGCACCGTCATGGCGCATGGAACGGGCTCTGTGAAAAGCTTGGGAAAACATGGGAAAAACGGGAGAACATGGAAAACAACGAGCTGGGGCCCGCCTTTCCAGGTGCGGACCCCAGCTACGTCAGAATTCAGCGTCAGGCGGGAACGATGTTCTCCGCCTGCGGGCCCTTCTGGCCCTGCGTGACGTCGAAGTTCACCTTCTGGCCCTCCTGCAGCTCGCGGAAGCCCTGGGCGGCGATGTTCGAGTAGTGGGCGAAGACGTCGGCGCCGCCGCCGTCCTGCTCGATGAAGCCGAAACCCTTTTCCGCGTTGAACCACTTGACGGTGCCACTGGCCATGTTGATCTCCTTCGGGGCATATAGCCCGGAGGTCCGCACTGTGCGCACCTCACGTCGCCGCGATGATTACCCCGTCCGGAGAATGCCCGGAAATACAAAAGCGCACCCACCGGCACATAAAGCCGGTAAGAGCACTTGAAGTCTTTGGGAACCACAACTGCAACTGAGATCAACAGTAGCACGGCGCGAGCTGCCGGGCACAGCGGGCATTATCACTCCGCCCGCCGTGCCACAAATCTTCATCACTCATCAAGCTGATTTCTGCGTCAGCGACCACAGATATTGGCGCCGCGCGGCCGGCCGGGCGGGAAACGGGCCGCCGCGTACCGTGGTACGGGTGTGCTGGAGTGCGACAGCCGATCTTGTGGCGGGCGCCGGTATCACCGCGGTCGGCGTGGCCTGTATGGCGCGCGTCCACAGGGCCCGTGATCTACCGCTCGCCGCGCTGCCGCTGCTCCTGGGCGCCCACCAGATCATCGAATCGGTCGTGTGGCGCTCGGGCGGCGGCGCGGGCCCGGCCACCCTCGCCTGGGCCGTGATCGCGCTGCCCGTACTGGCGGTGTGGGTGCCGTTCGCCGTCCTGCTCGCCGCGCCGCCCCGGGCGAGGCGCCGGCTGATGATCCCGGCCGCGATCGGGCTCGGCACCGCGGCGGCGCTGTCGTACTTCCTCATCCATCGGACGGTGACGGCCGAGATCCGCGGCCACACCGTGGGGTACGCGCTCGGTCTCCCGCACACCCCGCTGTTCGTGGTGGCCTATCTCCTGGCCACGGTCGGCGCCCTGCTCATGAGCGGCGATCCGGCGGTACGGCTGCTCGGCCTGGTCGTCGGGTACGGAGCGGTGCTGTGCGCGGCGCTCTGGCGGCTGGAGTTCATCTCCACCTGGTGCGCCCTCGCGGCGGTGGCGTCCGTCCTGGTCCTCGTATGGACCCGGCGCCTCCCGGCGGTCCACCGGCCACGCACGGGCTGACATACGAACAAAGGACCGCCTCCGCCCACGCGGTACGTCCACCCGCGCGCCCGGCCAGGATCCCTAACATGAGAGGGCTCCGGCGGTCGCCGCGTGGCCCGGGTCTCGGGAGGGACGTCATGAGCAGCGGTACGCCCGACCCGGCCCTTACGCCGCGTCCACCCCGTACGCCACGCTTCACCGCCGACTTCTCCTCCACTGAGCAGTGGGTCGCGGGGCGCTCGTGGGCGTATCCCGACGGCGGGCCGACCAATCCGGGAGACAACAAGCTCGATCATCTCGTACCCGACGCGGAGTACAGCCGCGGTGGCGTCTTCCGGGCGACGTCGCGCTCCGACGGCTACTGGAACGCGGGGCTGCTGACCACCGAGGGCAGCCCCGAGGAGTTCACCATCCGCACCGGCGACGTGCTGGAGACGCGCGTACAGCTGCCCACCGAGACCGGCGCGTGGCCCGCGATCTGGACCTGGCTGGACGGCGGGAACGAGATCGACATCTTCGAGTACCACCCGGACAACCCCCATCTGCTGGAGCTGTCGAACCATGTGCGGGGCAGCGAGCGCTACTACACCCACCCGGCGATCGGCCCCGGCGCCCGGGTGGAGCTGAAGGTGGAGTTCCGGTCCAGGACCGTCGTCTGGTGGGTCAACGGCCGGCGCGTCTTCGCCGATGGCAGGGGCGTGGGCCGCGACTGGCGGGCCCATCTCATCGTCAATCTCTCCGTCTGCGCCGGCCGGTACCACCCCGCCCCGCGGCCGGGGGTGACCGCCATGTCGTACCGGGTCGACTACCTGCGGGTGTACGGCGCCCGCGGCTGAACCGACATGCGGGCCGGGGGCCGGTGCGCGAGACTCGACAGCACGATGAACGAGGACGCTCAGAAGACGGACACCCCGGCCGGGGACGAACGGGACGAGAGGTATCTGCCGATCGCCGAGCACGGTCTGATCGGGGATCTGCGGACCGCGGCGCTGGTGGGCACCGACGGCCGGATCGACTGGTTCTGCGCTCCCCGCTTCGACGCTCCCAGCGTCTTCGGGTCCCTGGTGGACGCGGAGCGCGGCGGCTGCTGGACCATCCGGCCGGTGTGCCAGGTCTCCACCCACAACCAGTTCTACTTCCCCGACACGAACATCCTGATCACCCGCATGCTCACGGCCGACGGCATCGTGGAGGTCCAGGACTTCATGCCGATCGTGCGGGAGCAGGACCCGTACCACCGGCAGCGGCTGGTGCGGCGGGTGGTCAACGTGCGTGGCCGGATGCGGCTGGGGGTGCGGATCGCGCCGCGGCTGAACTACGGCCGGGACCGGCACCGGCTGGAGCGGATGACCGACGGCGTACGGTTCATCGGCGACGTCCTCGCGCTGTCACTGCGGTCCTCCATCCCACTGGAACTCGACGACACCGACGCCTACGCGACATTCGACCTCGATGAGGGCGAAACCGCCCTGTTCGACCTCGAAACGGACTACGCCTCCGAGTCCGTCGCCGCGGACGCGGGCATCGGCTCGGCCGCCGGGCCGGTCCCGTGCGCGGTCGACGCCGAGGCCGCCGAGGCGCTCTTCCTGGCCACCAAGGACTTCTGGCGCCGCTGGCTGCGGCAGTCCACGTACACCGGCCGCTGGCGGGAGATGGTCCACCGCTCGGCGCTGACCCTCAAGCTGCTCAACCATGAACCGACGGGTGCCATCATCGCCGCGCCGACGCTCGGCCTTCCCGAACAGCTCGGCGGCGCCCGCAACTGGGACTACCGGTACGTATGGATCAGGGACGCCGCGTTCTCCCTGTACGCGCTGTTGCGGATGGGCTTCACCCAGGAGGCCCAGGGGTTCATCAGCTGGCTGGCCGAACGGCTGCGGGACGCGTCGGACGGCAGGGTGGGCCCGCTGCGCGTCGTGTACTCGATCGACGGTCACCACCATCTCCCCGAGGAGGTGCTGGGGCATCTGGAGGGATACCGGGGCTCGCATCCGGTGCGTACCGGCAACAACGCCAGCGACCAGCGCCAGCTGGACATCTACGGCGAACTGATCGACTCGATCTATCTGTTCAACAAGTACGGCGCGGGTATCACGCACGAGAGCTGGACCGATCTGTGCGAGATCCTGGAATGGCTGCTGCGGCACTGGGACAGCGCCGACCAGTCCATTTGGGAGACCAGGGCGGGCCAGCAGCACCACACGTACTCACGGCTGATGTGCTGGGTCGCCGTCGAGCGCATGATCAGGATGGCGCGCCAGCGCGGACTGCCCGGGGATCTGGTCCGCTGGACGTCCGCCCGGGACGAGATCTACCACCAGATCATGGACCGGGGCTGGGATCCGCGGACCCGTACCTTCGTCCAGCGGCTGTCCGTCGAGCCCGGCCGGCCTCCCGAGAGCATCCTGGACGCCTCGCTGCTGCTGATGCCCATGGTCAAGTTCATCTCACCGGTCGATCCGCGGTTCCTGTCCACCGTCGAGGCGATCGCCGACCGGCTGGTCATGGACAACCTGGTGTTCCGGTACGACCCGTCGGAGGCCCCGGACGGGCTCGACGGCTCCGAGGGCACGTTCTCGATCTGTTCGTTCTGGTGGGTGGAGGCGCTCGCCCGCACCGGTGAGGTGGAGCAGGCGCGGCTGGCGCTGGAGAAGATGTTCACGTACGCCAACCATGTGGGCCTGTACGCCGAGCAGATCGGGCTGACCGGCGAGCATCTGGGCAATTTCCCGCAGGCGTTCACCCACCTCGCCCTGATCAGCTCGGCGATCAACCTCGACCGGGCGATGGGCTGAGGGCCGGACCGGAAGGGAGCGGACAGGAACCATGCCGGCGTCACGTCACCCCGTACCCGGGGCCCCCTGCTGGGTGAGCCTGATGGCCCGCGACCTGGAGGCGGCCCAGGCCTTCTACGGCGCGGTCCTCGGATGGACTTTCCGGCCCACGGCCCTGGGCGACGAGTTCAGCCTCGCGCTCAACAACGGCGCGGCGGTCGCCGGGATCGGGGCTCTCGCTCCGAGTCTCCAGGCCGCGGTCGCCTGGACCCCGTACTTCGCCGTGGAGGACGCCGACCTGGTCGCCGCCCGTATCCGGGAGCGGGGCGCGACCGTGGCGGTAGGACCGCTCCCCATGCATACGGGCCGTGCCACCCTCGCCGCCGATCCGGACGGCGCCGTGTTCGGTTTCTGGGAGGGCAGGACCATCGCCGGCTGGTCCGTGGGACGGGGCAGCGCGCCGGCGCGGCTGGAGCTGCGTACCAGGGACGCGTTCGCCGCCGCCATCTTCTACGGGCAGGTACTCGGCTGGGGTTCGGACGAGAAGGAGTGCTGCGAGGTCCACTACGAGGACGATCAGGTGCTGGTGCGCGAGGGGGCGCACACGGTCGCGGCGCTGCGCGGCGGAGCGATCGAGAGCGCCCCGAACCCGCAGATCAGACCGCGCTGGCATGTGTACTTCCGGGTGGCCGAGGTGAGCACCGCCGCGCGGGCCGCCGCCGAGGCCGGAGGGGTCGTCGTCACTCCGCCGGGCCTCACTCCGGCCGGGGAGGAGGCGACCCTCCGGGACCCCGACGGCGGCCTCTTCACCGTCACCTCGGGGTGAGGGCGCCACGCGCGCAGGGGTCACGCGGCTCAGGGGTCACGCGGCTCAGGGATCACGCGGCTCAGGGGTCACGCGGCCAGACGGGCGTTACGACGGACCGAGGACCAGAAGGACCAGCCGATCAGGACGACGCCGACGAGTCCGGTGATGAGCTCGCTGATCTGGTACTGGATGGTGATGAGCAAGATCAGCGCGAGCGCGCCGATGGCGTAGTGCGCGCCGTGCTCCAGATAGACGAAGTCGTCGAGTGTTCCCTGCCGGACCAGATAGACCGTGAGCGACCGGACATACATCGCGCCGATACCGAGGCCGAGGGCCATCAGCACGATGTCGTTGGTGATGGCGAAGGCGCCGATGACCCCGTCGAACGAGAACGAGGCGTCGATGACCTCCAGGTACAGGAACATGAAGAAGGCGGCCTTGCCGGTGAGCGCGACCGCCGAGCCGGGTCCGCGTTTCTTCGCGGCTTCCTCGACCCGTTCCTCCTCGTTCTCGATGCGGTTCTCGAAGAAGCGGGAGAGCCCGCCGACGATCAGATATGTGATGAGCCCCGCGATCCCGGCCGTCAGTACCGTCTGGGCCTTGTCCGCGTGTGCGCCGCCGTGCTGGTGGGCCTGGGTGGCGACCGTCATGGACGCGACGAGCAGCACGATCAGGGCGATACAGACCGCGAGCATGTCGACCTGGCCGAGCTTCGCCAGTGGCCGCTCCAGCCAGGCCTGCCACTTGATCTCCCGGTCCTCGAAGATGAAATTGAGGAAGATCATCAGCAGGAAGAGGCCACCGAAGGCGGCGATCGACGGATGAGCGTCCGTCACCAGTTGCTGGTAGCGATCCTTGTCGTTGATGGCCAGTTCCACCGCCTTGACCGGGCCGATCCTGGCGGTGAGGGAGACGATCAGGACGGGAAAGACGAGCCGCATGCCGAAGACGGCGATCAGCACACCGACGGTGAGGAAGATCATCTGCCAGAAGGCGCTCATCTTCTTCAGGATCCCGGCGTTGATCACCGCGTTGTCGAAGGAGAGCGAGATCTCCAGGACAGCGAGGATGGCGACGATCCCCAGAGCGGCCCAACCCCCGTAGAGCCCCCCGACGGCGAGGCCCGCCGCGGTGACGACAAACGCCCATCCGAATGTTTTCAGAACCACTGCTTATCCGTTTCTCCTCGGTGAGGCCGGGCCCTCCCCTCGGTGAGGCCCGGTCAGGGTCTCACCGTGAAGCCGGCTCTTCCCGGAAACACGCACGGCTGACAGACTCCTCCCGTGCCCGACTTCGACATGCTTGTCATCGGATCAGGACCTGGCGGCCAGAAGGCCGCCATCGCGGCGGCCAAGCTCGGTCGCCGGGTCGCCGTGATCGACCGCCCCGACATGGTCGGTGGTGTCTCCATTCATACCGGAACCGTCCCCTCCAAGACCTTGCGCGAGGCGGTGCTCTATCTCACCGGGCTGGCCCAGCGGGATCTGTACGGCCAGAGCTACCGGCTCAAGGAAGAGATCACCGTCGCCGATCTGACGGCACGGACGCGGCATGTGGTCGGCCTGGAGGTCGATGTCGTACGCAGTCAGCTGGCCAGGAACCAGATCACGCTGCTCTCGGGCACCGGCCGGTTCATGGACGACCACACGGTCGCCGTACGGGACGCCTCGGGCCAGGACCGGCTGCTGACCGCGGACCATATCGTGATCGCCACCGGCACGCGGCCGGCCCGCCCGGCGAGCGTCGAGTTCGACGACCGTACGGTCATGGACTCGGACAGTGTGCTCAGCATGGAGCGGGTCCCCCGGTCCATGGTGATCGTCGGCGCCGGCGTCATCGGGATGGAATACGCGTCGATGTTCGCCGCCCTCGGCAGCAAGATCACTGTGGTCGAACAGCGCCCGGGAATGCTGGACTTCTGCGATGTCGAAGTGGTCGAGGCGCTCAAGTACCGGCTGCGGGATCTGGCCGTGACGTTCCGCTTCGGCGAGACGGTGGCGGCGGTCGAACGGCACGATCAGGGCACACTCACCATTCTGGAGAGCGGTAAGAAGATCGCCGCCGACGCCGTGATGTACTCCGCCGGGCGCCAGGGGCTGACCGATGAACTCGATCTCGGCAAGGCGGGTCTCTCCGCCGACGGGCGCGGCCGGATCACGGTCGACGAGCACTACCGCACCGAGGTTCCGCATATCTACGCCGTCGGTGATGTCATAGGCTTCCCCGCCCTGGCCGCGACCTCGATGGAACAGGGCCGGGCCGCCGCGTACCACGCGTGTGACGAGCCGGTCAATCCGATGCACCATCTCCAGCCGATCGGTATCTACACCATCCCTGAGATCAGCTTCGTCGGCCGGACCGAGGACCAGCTGACGAAGGAGCGGGTGCCGTTCGAGGTCGGTGTCTCCCGCTACCGCGAACTGGCCAGGGGCCAGATCGTCGGGGACGCGCACGGGGTGCTGAAACTGCTGGTGTCCCCGGAGGACCGGCGGCTGCTCGGAGTGCACTGCTTCGGCTCGGGGGCGACGGAGCTGATACATATCGGCCAGGCCGTGATGGGGTGCGGCGGTACGGTCGACTACTTGGTGGACGCGGTGTTCAACTACCCGACGCTCGCCGAGTCCTACAAGGTCGCCGCGCTCGATGTGACCAACAAGATCCGCGAGATCGACCGTATGAAGCGCTGATGGCAACGGGCCTACCCACCTTTGCCCTTTCTTTGCTTTTATGAACAAATGTCACCCAGGCAACCCGGAAGGGAATACACGAGGCGTCCGCCGCCCTTTCTCGCGCCCCCGGAGCCGGCAGAGGCGAGGGGCGGACCACCCCGTCAGACGGGTCCCGCGGGGCTCCCGAGCCCCGGCTCCACCGCGACGATCATGCACAGAACAACACCGGCGTGCGCCCACCGCGTACCACACCCTTGTCACCACCAGTGGCCCGAATATGACCTCAGGGGAGGCCGGGCGGATATACGATCCCCCAACAACGTCTGGTGAAGAGGTAGTTCAACCCGTGATCAAGTCGCATGGCCGTGGTGGGACTGAGATACCCCGCCCACCGACCCCCTCGCACCCGGCAGTCGCACCGGCTTCGCGCCACCCCAACTCCCCGTGACCACTGCCGGGTGAATCCTCCGCACCACATTTTTCAGCCAACTCGAAGGTTCTCCATGGCACGTTCCCCCGCGCCCTCTCCCCGCTCCCGCAGGTCGCCGTGGCTTTGGCCGACGACCCTGCTGGCCGCCCTCGCCGCATTCGCTGTAGCGATCGTGCCCATAGCGCGCCTCGGCACCGGCGCGGCCGTGGCCTACGGCGTGATCGTGCTGCTGGTCCTCGTCTCCCTGTCGGTGCTGCGCGCACAGCACCGGCGCGCCGAGTCCGATGTGGTCCGCCACGGCGACGAGACACGGGAGCGGGAGGCGGACGCGGCCCGTCGCGACACTCGCTGGCGCTCCCATGTCCAGCACCAGGCCGAACTGGTACGGGAGGAGGTCGAGCATCTCGTCAAGGAGCGGCTGCCCGCCGCACTCTCCAGGACGGAGATCCCCGGCCCGCTGCATGGCCCCGAACGGCTGGGGGAAGGGGTCACCGACTGGTTCGGCCGGCTGCTGGCCGAGGTCGCCGAGGCCGTGGACCACCGCGAGGAGTCGCAGCGGCTCGCCCTGGTCGAGCTGGCCAGCCGGGTGCAGACCTCGGCCCACCGGATCCAGGCGGCGGTGACGGGGCTGGCGGACCGCTATCCCGGTGACGCCGATCTGCTGGAGACCACCATGCAGGTGGATCACGCGGCGACCCAGCAGGCCAGGCACGCGCAGAGCCTCAAGGTGCTCTGCGGCGAGTGGCCCGGACAGCAGTGGCAGAAGCCGCTGGCGATGGTGGACGTGGTCCGGGCCGCGTCCGGACGGATCGTGGCGTACAAGCGCATCGAGGTCACCGGGGACCCGGACGTCGGGGTCACACCGTCGGTCGTCGAACCGCTGATCCATCTGCTCGCCGAACTGCTCGCCAATGCCACCGAGTACTCACCGCCGCGTACGGGTGTGCCCGTGACCGTGCGTACGGTGCAGCGCGGCGCGGTCATCGAGGTGGACGACGGCGGTCTCGGCATGGACGAGTACCGGCTGGCCGAGGCGCGCGAGATCGTCTCCGGCTGCCGGCTGCTCGGGGTCGGCGAGGTCGGTGAGATCCCGCAGACCGGCTTCGCGGTCGTGGGCCGGTTCGCCGACCGGCACGGCTTCCAGGTCGACCTGGGTCCTTCGCCGTACGGCGGTGTCCGCGCCGTGGTGCTGGTGCCCACGGGGGTACTGGAGACCCTTGCCCCCGCCGGTACCACGGCGCCCGTCCCTCCCGTACCCCAGGTACCTCAAGTGCCCCAGCCCAGCTCAGCGCCCGACGCGTCCGGCACCCCGCCGGAGCGGACTGCCCCCGGGGACGGCCTCGCCGCCGACCGGCCGGCCGCCGCTCAGCCGGCCGCCCCCGAAACCGCCGCTCCCGAAGCCGCCGCTCCCGGAACCGCCGCTCCCGGAACCGCCGCTCGCGAGTCCGCCGCGCCCGAGGCGGTCGCTTCCCGGCCCGCCGCCCCGGAAACCGCCGCGACCCCGGCACCGGATGTGTCGGTTCCCGCCGCGCGCGACGCGGCGGTCCAGGACGCGCCGGCCTCCGGCGCGCCGGTCCTCCCGTCGCGGAACGGCCGTCGGCTCCCCCAGCGCCGTTCACGACGCGACGAGTACGCACCCGCGGTCGAGGCGGCCCCCACCGCCCTCACCCCGCCGGGCACACCGGAACAGGCCGGTGACTGGATGGAGCAGTTCTTCGAGGGCGGCCGGACCGTCCCGACGTCCGACTCCGTCCCGTACGAGGGCCAGGACGGCTCTTCCTCCCCCACCCCCGATTCACCGTAAGGACTGACGTGAACATGAGTTACGTGGAGAACCCGGAGCAGCGAGGCTGGATGATCGCCGAGGTCGCCGCGGTCCCGGGGGTGCGCGAGGTGATCGTCTTCAGCGCCGACGGACTGCTGCTGGCCAGTTCCGAGGGGATGAACCGGGACTCCGCCGACCGGCTGTCGGCGAACTGCTCGGGTCTCCAGTCCCTGGCCCGCAGCCTGGGCCGGGAGTTCGGCGAGGACGGCGGGGCCGTCCATCAGCAGATGGTGGAGTTCAACGGCGGGTTCCTGTTCATGCGCAGCGCGAACGGTGCCCATCTCGCGGTGGTGACCGGTCCCGTGGTGGACCCGAAGCTGGTCGCCCGTCAGATGCAGGCGCAGGTCATGAAGATCGGCGCCGGCAATCTGAGCAGCCCGCCGCGACAGGAGTCCGCGCGGTGAGTGAACCGGACGGTGAGTACGCGGCCAGTGCGTTACGTCCCTATGTGATTACCAAGGGACGCTCCAGGCCCTCCCGAAACACCATAGGAGTCGAGACCCTCCTTATCGCCGTCGATCCCCCGCGCGACGTTCCGGTCTCCGCGACGCGGGAGGAGCGCGCGCTGGTGCGGATGTGCGAGCGGCTGCTGTCGCTGGTGGAGGCGGCCGCCCATCTCGAACTGCCGGTCAGTCTGGTGAAGGTGCTGGCATCCGATCTCGTCGACAGTGGCCATCTGTCCGCGCGCTCCGGCGTTCCGCAGGCCGTTCTGCCCGACTCGCAACTGCTTCAGGAGGTACTGGATGGTCTCCGTCGGCTCCGCTGACCGCTACTTGCCCGACACGGTCCAGCAGGCCGTCAAGATTCTCGTGGTGGGCGCTTTCGGCGTCGGGAAGACCACCCTGGTCGGCTCGGTCAGCGAGATCGCACCGCTGCGCACGGAGGAGGTGATGACGGAAGCGAGTGTCGGCGTGGACGATCTGGCCGGTATGAGCACGAAAACCACCACGACGGTCGCCATGGACTTCGGCCGGATCACCCTCAACTCCTGGCTGGTCCTCTATCTGTTCGGCACCCCCGGACAGCGGCGGTTCTGGGATCTGTGGGACGGCCTCGCGGAAGGCGCCCTCGGTGTGCTCGTCATCGTCGACACCAGGCGGCTGGAGGACAGCTTCGATGTCCTGGAGCAACTGGAGCTCCGGGGACTGCCGTTCGCGGTGGCGGTCAACCAGTTCCCGGACAGCGAGGAGTACGGCGTGGAGGAACTGCGGGCCGCGCTCGACCTGTTGCCGGAGACACCCGTGGTGATGTGCGACGCGCGGGAGCGTGCCGCGTCGGTGGACGCGCTGATCAGCCTGGTCGAATATGTGTCGAACGTCGGTACGGTACGTGCCAAGGAGACCGCTTCATGAACCGCTCCTCGCCGTCCGCCCCGCCCCCGGCGCTCTCCCCGCCGCCCGGTTGCCCCGCGCACTCCCTCTCGCCTTCCCCTGATTCCGTCGATTCCCTCGGTTCTCTCGACTCCCTCGATACGGACCTGCTTCCGCTCTCCGCCGCGACCAGCGCGTACCAGCCCCGCGAGGTCTACCGCCAACTGCGTGAGCGGTACGGGAATGTCGCCCGCGTCGAGCTGGAGCCGGGCGTACCGGCCTGGCTCGTCATGGGCTACCGGGAGTTGCTCACGATCACCCGGCAGGAACAGGTCTTCTCCCGCGACGCGCGCAACTGGCGCGATCTCAACGAGGGTGTGGTCCCGCCGCATTCGGGGCTGCTGCCGATGATGGCCTGGCGTGCCAACGTCATAGGAGCCGACGGACCCGAGCACCGGCGGCTGCGCCAGCCACTGGACGACGGTGTGGCACGGATCGACCAGCGCAAGGCACGGCTCCAGGTCGAGGCGCTCTGCGCGGAGCTGATCGAGGAATTCTCCCAGCGGGGCCGGGCGGATCTGGTGAACGATTACGCCACGATCGTGCCGATGCTCTCCATCGCCTCCCTGTTCGGACTGGACAGCGCGGAGGGCCAGGAGCTGCTGCGGGCGCTCATCGCGCTGTTCGGCAGCGCCGATGACTCGCAGGACGGCAACCGCCACTTCGAGGAGATCCTCTCCGACACCCTGCGCACACGGCAGGAGACTCCGACGGACGATCTGACCACGGCGTTCATCAACCACCCGAATCTGGAGAGCGACGCGGAGCGTCTTCAGTCGATGGTGGTGATGATCTCGGCGGGCAACGAGACCGTCACGGCCTGGATCTCGCACACACTCCGGCTGATGCTCACCGATCCGCGCTTCGCCGCCCGGATGCACGGCGGCCGGCTCGGGGTGGACGACGCCCTCGACGAAGCCCTCTGGCGCGACCCGCCCATGAACAACATGCCCGCCCGCTACGCACTGCGCGACACCGAACTCGGCGGCCGCCACATCCGCCGCGGCGACGTCCTCATCCTCGGCATCGCCGCCGCCAACGACGACCCCGCCATCCGCCCCGACGACACCGCCGGAGAACCGGGCAACCGCGCCCACCTCGCCTTCTCCGCCGGCCCCCACGTCTGCCCCGCGCAAGTACCCGCCCGACTGATCACCCGCACCGCCGTGAATACGGCTTTCCATCTGCTGCCCGACATGAGACTCGCGATCCCCACCAGCCAGTTGGCCTGGCGCCCCTCTCCCTGGACACGCGTGCCGGTCTCCCTCCCCGTGGAATTCTCCGCGTCCGGGGCCCTGGCCCCCGGACCCCGATAGAACCGTCCCGTCCGACCCGCCCTCTGGAGAACACATGACCTCGCGACCGGCTCCCCCCGAGGAGCGGATACCCGTCGTCGAACTCGATCCGCACGGCACCGACCACCACGCCGAGGCGGCCAGGCTCCGCGCACTGGGCCCCGTGGTGCGGGTCCGGCTTCCCGGCGAGGTGCTGGCGTGGTCCGTCACGGACCACGCCCTGCTCCACGAGATGGTCGCCGACCCCCGCTTCAGCAAGGACTGGCACAACTGGAACGCCATCCGCCGAGGCGAGATAGCGGACGGCTGGCCGCTCATAGGCATGGTGAAGGTCACCAATATGGTCACGGCGGACGGACAGGAGCACCGTCGGCTGCGCAAGCTCGTGACCCAGACCTTCACCCCCCGCCGGGTCCAGGAACTGCGCCCCCGGATCGAACGGATCGTCAGCGATCTGCTGGACGCGCTCCCCTCGCACGCGGAACCGGACGGCAGCGTCGATCTGCGGCTGCACTTCGCGCACCCCGTGCCCATGCGGGTGATCTGTGAACTGTTCGGTGTGCCCGACCACGAGCGACCGCGGCTGCGCGAGCTGATGGACAACATCTTCCGCTCCGATCTTCCGCCCGAGGAGGTCACCGCCAGCCAGATCGAGCAGTACCAACTGCTGGCCCGGGTGGTCGAGACCCGTCGCCGCGAGCCCGGTGATGATCTGACCAGCTCCCTTGTCACGGCCCGTGACGCGGACCCCGACGCGCTCAGCGAGGAGGAACTGGTCGGCACCCTGCTGGTGATGCTGTCGGCGGGGCAGGAGACCACACTCAGCCTGATCACCAACGCGGTACGCGCCCTGCTCACCCACCCCGGCCAGCGCGCCCTGGCGGAGAAGGGCGACGCCTCGGTCTGGGCGGACGTGGTCGAGGAGACCCTGCGCTGGGACGCCCCGATCGGTAACTTCCCCTTTCGCTATCCCCTGGAGGACGTCGAGATCGCCGGCGTACGTATCCCCAAGGGCGAGGCGATCATGGCTCCGTACAGCGCCGTGGGCCGCGACACGGCCCACCACGGCGAGGACGCCGGACAGTTCGACCTCACCCGCGAGCAGCGCAAGCATCTGGCGTTCGGCCATGGGCCGCACTTCTGCCTCGGAGCTCCACTGGCCCGGTTGGAGGCGGCGGTGGCGCTGCCCGCCGTGTTCGCGCGGTACCCGGAACTCTCGCTGGCCGTCGATCCCGGCGGGCTGATCCCCGTACCGTCCCTGTTCTCCAACAGCTCCACCACCCTTCCGGTGCGGCTGACAGCGAGCGGCTGAGAGACATCCCGGCGGGTCGGCGGCACCGGGCGGGACGCGGCTCCGTTCGGTCGGCCGACCGGCCCGGCCCGAGAAAATCCCCCGCGCATGGTCATGTCCTCCCCCGTCGATCGTTCAGGTACGACTTCCATGATCTGATCGACGGTGGTCGCGGACCACCCTGCCGGCCACACAACAGGGGTGTGGAAAACCCCCGTTCGCCCTCAGACCCCGGTCACAGCCGGCCCGCCTCGACAATCCGCCGCAGGAAGCGCCGCGTACGCTCCTGCCGCGGATTCCCGAACACCTCTTGAGGCGTGCCGCGCTCCAGCACCACCCCGTTGTCCAGGAAACACACCTGGTCGGCGACCTCACGGGCGAAGCCCATCTCATGGGTGGCCAGCACCATCGTCATCCCGTCGCCCTTCAGATCGCGTACGACCGAGAGCACCTCACCGACGAGTTCCGGGTCGAGCGCCGCCGTGATCTCGTCCAGGAGCAGCAGTCGCGGCCGTACCGCGAGCGCGCGTACGATCGCGGCGCGCTGCTGCTGGCCGCCGCTGAGCCGGTCCGGGTACTCCCCCGCCTTGTCCCCGAGACCGAGCCGTACCAGCAGCTCACGCGCCCGCGCCTCCGCCTCCTCACGGGAGACGCCGAGGACCCTGCGCGGGGCGAGCGTGATGTTCTGAAGGACCGTCATATGCGGGAAGAGGTTGTACGACTGGAACACCACCCCGATACGGCGGCGCACCGCGTCCGGATCGGCCCGCGGGTCGGTGATCTCCTCGCCGTCGAGGAAGATCGCGCCGTCGTCGATCTCCTCCAGCAGATTGGCGCACCGCAGCAGGGTCGACTTTCCCGAGCCGGAGGCGCCGATCAGCGCGGTCACGGTGTGCGGGGCCACATCGAGGCTGACATCGCGCAGGACGACCCGGTCCCGCCCGAAGGTCTTGCGTACGGACTCCAGGCGCAGCACCGGGGCATCGCCGCCGCCCGTCACGCCGGCGTCGCCAGCCGCCGTACGGGTGTCGTCGGCCGTCATACGGTTCCTCCCTGGGCGCGTCGGCGGTCCATCCGGGCCGTGACCCAGTCCGTGAAGCGGGTCATCGGGATCGTCAGCGCGACGAAGACGAGGCCCGCGACCACATAGGGCGTGTAGTTGAAGTACTTTCCGGCGATGATCTGCGCCGCGTACACGGCGTCCACGGCACCGGCGATCGATACGAGACCGGTGTCCTTCTGCAGCGACACCAGATCGTTGAGCAGCGGCGGCACGACGCGTCGTACGGCCTGTGGCAGCACCACGTACCGCAGCGTCTTGGCGCTGGACAGTCCCAGCGAACGGGCCGCCGCCCGCTGGGAGGGGTGTACGGACTCGATGCCCGCCCGGAACACCTCGGCGACATACGCGGAGTACGTCAGGACCAGCGCCGTCCCGCCCAGCAGTACCGGGTCCGTGGTGACGCCCTCCAACCGCAGCGCCGGGACTCCGAAGACGACCATCAGCAGGCAGATGATGAGGGGCAGTCCGCGGAAGAAGTCGGTGTAGGCGGTGGCCAGGGCGCGCACCGGGAAGAAGACCGGGCCGCGCAGGGTGCGGGCGACGGCCAGCAGCAGCCCGAGCAGCAGGACGCACACCCCGCAGATCGCCAGCAGCCGCAGATTGAGGAGCAGTCCGTCGAGGACCTTGGGCAGGGCCATCCGCGCGTACTCGGCGCTGAAGAAGGTCTCGCGTGTGCGCTGCCAGCCGGGCGAGCCCGTGATGACGAGGAACAGGACCACGCCCGTCACGAGGGTGGAGAGCGCGGCGACGGCGGTGGCCCGGCGGGCGCGGGCGCGCTTGTACCGCTCGCGCGCGATCCGCCGCGCCGAGGGCGTGTACGTGTCCTCGCCATCGTCCTTCGTCAGCCGGACGGTGTTCGAGGAGGTCACTTGAGCACCGGGGCGTCCACGGCGTCGGAGAGCCACCGCTTCTCCAGCGCGGCGAGCGTGCCGTCCGCCCGCAGCCCGTCAACGGCCTTGGTGACGCAGGACGTGAGCGCGCTGCCCTTGTCGAGGACGAGTCCGAACCGCTCCGCGGCGCCCGCCGAGTCCGCGAACTGGCCGACCACCTTCGCGTCCGGCACCTCCGCCGAGGTGATGTAGAAGGCGGTGGGGAGATCGACGACGATCGCGTCGACCTGGCCGTTGCGCAGCGCCGACTTGGCGAAGTCGTTCTTCTGGAAGACGGCGGGCTGCCGCGTCGGCTTGATGATCTGGTTGATCGTGTCGAGGCTCGTGGTGCCGACCTGCGCGCCGAGCTTGGCGCCCTTGAGGCCGGCGGCGGTCGTCGCCTCGGCGTACGGGGAGTTCTTCAGCGCGATGACGGCCTGCCGTACGTCGTAGTAGCCCGAGGAGAAGTCGACGGCCTTCTTACGCTCGTCACTGATGGAGATCTGGTTGATGTCGAAGTCGAAGTTCTTCTCACCGGGTGCGAACGAGTTGTTGAACGGCACGGTCTGCCAGACGACTTGGTCCTTCTCGTACCCGAGGGCCTTGGCCACGGCATACGTCACCGCCGACTCGAATCCCTTGCCGCTCGCCGGGTCGTCGTCCTGGAACCAGGGCGCGTAGGCCGGCTTGTCCGTGCCCACCGTCAGCTTCCCCTTCGCTTCCGTGGCCAGTGCGCCCGGGTCGCAGGAGGACGCGGAGGAGCCGGAGGACGACGCGTCGGCTTCGGTCGAGCTGTCCTGCGGGGCGCAGCCCGTGGCGGCGGCGATGACGAGAAGGGCGGGAAGCGCGGGGAGAAGGCTTCGGGCGGTGAGGTGCATGGCGGGAGAGTGGCACCGCACGGGGGGATCTGTCGAGATCAGGGCATTGCGATCGCATGAATTCCGCCGGTGGGCGGGCCCGCGTGGCCGGGATCCGCCCATCGCGCCCCGGCCCCCGCGCAGCACCCCGGCCGACCCGCGCGACACCCCGGCCGACCCGCGCGACACCCCGGCCGCCCCCTGTGACATCCCGGCCGCCCCCTGTGGCATCCCGCGCAGCCCGCGCGGCACCCGCCGTCCGGCGGACGATCTCCGTGACCAACCCGCGGACAACCAATCCGCATACAGTGGCCCCATGAACGCCACGCCGCCCTTCCCCAGCCGCGTGACCGGCCGGATCTCCGCCGCCCGGCTGGCGGACACCCTCGGGAGCTGGCGTACGGGCGGGCCGCGCAGCGGCGGCAGGGATCTGGCCGACGGCCTCGCGGCCCTCGTCCACGACGGCCGGCTGCCTCCAGGCGTCCGCCTTCCTCCCGAACGCGAACTGGCAGCCGCCCTCGGCGTCAGCCGGACCATGATCGGCGCGGCCCTCGACCGTCTCCGCGACCGGGGTCTGATCGCGTCCCGCCAGGGAGCGGGGTCCTGGACCGCCGCTCCCCCCGGCGAACGGGGCGGTACGACCGGTCTGCCGGGAGGTTCCGGCCTGATCAATCTCGCCCGCGCGTCCCCTGCGGCGGTCCCGGGCCTGCTGCCCGCGTTCGAAACAGCGGGGGTCTCGATGCGGGACGCGCTCCACGACGAGACCTACGACGATCTGGGCATCCCGTCGCTGCGCGAACGGCTCGCCGCCCGGTACACGGCCCGCGGGCTGCCCACCGTGCCCTCCGAGATCATGATCACCAACGGTGCGCACCACGGCTTTGTGGTGGCGCTCCATCTGCTGGCGGGGCCCGGCGACCGGGTGCTGGTCGAACAGCCCGGCTATCCGCACGCGTTCGCGGCCGTAGCGGCCGCGCGGGCCCAGCCGGTACCGGTACCGGTCGACCCGTTCGCCGCGCCCGCCTGGGACATCGACGGTATCGAGGCGACCGTGCGCCGGACCGCGCCCCGGCTGGCGTATCTGATGGTGGACTTCCACAATCCGACCGGCCGCAGACTGGACGCGGCGGGCCGCGAGCGGCTGGGCGCCGTGCTCAGCGCGACCCGCACCTACACCGTCGTGGACGAATCAGCGGTGGATCTCGATCTCAGCCACCCCTCGGACCGGACGGACGGAGCCGCGCCACCGCCACTGGCCGCCTTCGCCCCGCGCTGGACGATCACTGTGGGCTCGCCCGCCAAATCGCACTGGGGCGGCCTGCGTATTGGCTGGATCAGGGCACCTCGGGAACTCATCGACAGGCTCGGCGAGCGCCGTGTCTCGCTGGACCTCGGCTCACCGCTCTTCGAGCAGCTCTGGCTGTCCGAACTCCTCGCCGATCCGGCGGCGCCCCATGTGCGGACGCGCCGTCGGGAGCTGCGCGAGCGGCGCGACACCCTCGCCGCGGCGCTGCGCGCGAAGTGCCCCGACTGGACCTTCCGGCTGCCGGACGGTGGTGCCGTCCTCTGGTGCCGGCTGCCGTCCCCGATCGGGCCGCGTCTGGTCGCCGCCGCGGAACAGCACGGTGTGCTCCTCGCGCCGGGAGCCCACTTCGGCGTACAGGACCGGCTGGAGCGCTGGCTGCGTCTGCCCTTCACGCAGCCCCCGGACCGTCTCAGGGACGCTGTCGGACGTATCGCGGCGGCTCGGGAGTCTGTGACCGGCACCTCCTGAGGACGCGGGGGGCCATGTCGTTACCCTGGGCCTTGATGTTCACACCTCAGGGCCCGACCTTTCGCGAACTCGCCGTGCAGGCGTTCTCGTCCATCGAGCACGGCTACGACCTGCTGGCGCCGAAGTTCGACCACACACCGTTCCGTACGCCCGATCATCTTCTGGACGCGGTGGTACGTACGGTCCGGCCGCTCGGGCCGTTCGCCACGGGGCTCGACATCTGCTGTGGGACCGGGGCCGGAGTGAGTGTGCTGCGGCGGTTGTGCGACGAGCGGGTCACCGGTGTCGATTTCAGCGCGGGCATGCTCGCCGCCGCTGCCTCCGCCTCCCGCTCCGCGTCCGCCGCCTCCCCCGAGTTCACCTCGGCGGCCGTGAACTGGGTACGGGCCGACGCGCGCGCCCTGCCCTTCGCGCCGGTCTTCGATCTGGCCGTCAGCTTCGGGGCGTTCGGGCATTTCCTGCCCGCCGAACGGCCCGTACTGTTCGCGCGGGCGCACGCGGTGCTCCGGCCGGGCGGCCTGTTCGTCTTTCCCGTTCCCGCCCCGCCCCGCGTCGGCTCCCCGCTCTACTGGACGCTCTGGGGCTTCGACACGGCGATGCGTCTGCGCAATCTGCTCTGGCATCCGCGATTCGTCATGTACTACCGCACGTTCAGGCTTCCCGGGGTACTGGACGAACTGGCCCGTACGGGTTTCACCACGGAACTCCGCCCGCTCACGGATCTCGGCCGACGCCCCGACGGGAGCCCTCGATGTGCCCTGGTGGTGGCACGCCGGGAGTGAGCGCCGTACCCCCGCGGGCCCTGACCGGATCCGGATCCGGTCAGTCGTCCAGCGCCCGTCCCGGTCCCCGGGGCCCCGGACGTTCGTCGAGCACTTCGGGGAACTCCTGATCCCGTGGCCGCGGCGGCTGCGGACCGTGGCCGGTCATGATGATGGTCTGCTCGATCCGCACCACGCGGTAGACATCACCGCCGATGATCACTTGGTCCTCGCCGCGTACGACCGCCTCGGCGGCCCGGGTGAAGCGCGGTCCCAGCTCGCCCGCGTCCATGGCCCGTACTCGCAGCACATCACGCAGATCCGTCCTGGCCTCCGCCTCGGCGGGAACGGCCGGAAAGAGCTGCCGCCAGCCCCCGTCCTCGTGGAGCATCGCCGAATACGCCGTGTAATGCGAGACCGACGTACGCTCCCAGTCCGGGCCGTTCACCGGGAACTTGCGCCGCAGCGCCTCCTCACGCTGGCCCAGCTCCAGCAGCCGCCGGGCCGCCGCGTCATCGAATAACTCGCCCGCGGACTCACCGTCCGCCGTCTCATCGTCCGCTGCCTCATCGGGGTTCGCGCTCACCCGAGTAGAGTGCCGCAAAATGGTGATCCCCGAGCGCGGGACCGGAGGATCTTCCGGGGTAAATCCCGCCATTTTTACGTGGTGCGGATCGGCCGGGGACCGCTGTCCGCCGTCCTCCGCCGCTATCCGCGCCCGCCCGGGAAGTACCGTTCCAGCAGGTCATTACGGAAGACTCCGCGCGGGTCCAGCTTCGCCGTCAGCGTCTCGAAGTCGGCGTACCGCTCGTACAGCGCCGCCACCCGCTCCGGGCCCATCGTGAACAGCTTTCCCCAGTGCGGTCTGACGTCGAACGGCCCGAGGGCTTCCTCGATCGCGTCCAGCACGGGCGTGACGGCCGCGGTGTCCGGGTGCCAGGTGAAGTGGAAGGCCACGGTGTCCCGTCCGTAGGCGGGACTGAGCCACAGTCCGTCGGCCGCGACCGTCCGGATCTCACCGATCTGGAGGACCGGCGCGACGCGTTCCCCGATCCGCGCCAGTGCGTCGAAGGCCGCCCGCCCGTGCTCCCGCGCGACGAAGTACTCGCTCTGCAGTTCTTCGCCACTGCTCGGAGTGAACTCGGGCCGGAAGTGCGGCAGTCGTTCATGCCACGGCCCGGGGACGCCGGACTGTGCCGTGCAGGTCGACGGGTCCATACCGGGCACCGGGTGCCGGGTGCCGTCGGCACGTACGGCACCGAATCGGTGGTCCGGAGCCGGATCCGGGTCGCCGTCGCCGTCGCCGATCCGCTGCTTGAGCCACATCTGCTCGATCCGCTCCGTACGCCAGCTGGTGAAGAGACTCACGCTGTACGCGGCGGAAAGCACCTCATCGAACCGCTCGCGCAGTCGCTCGTACGGAAGTCCCTCGTACACCCACTGCCGGATGTCGTACGCGGGAACGAGGTCGAGTGTCATACGGGTCACGACGCCGGCCGCGCCCAGGGCGATCACCGCCCCCGCGAAGTCCTCGTCGTCCCGGTCGAGGACGAGCAGTTCGCCGTCCGCCGTGACGAGTTCGAGCGCGCGTACCGCGGAGGCCAGCGTGCCGTTGCCGACCCCGGACCCGTGGGTTCCGGTGGCGCAGGCACCGGCGACGGAGATATGCGGGAGCGAGCCGAGGTTGTGCAGGGCGAGGCCCGCCCGGTGGAGCGCTCCGGTGAACTCGGCGAACCGCAGACCGGCGCTGACCGTGACGGTGGCGGCCGTCTCGTCGACCTCCACGATCCGGGGCAGTCCGGCCACCGAGACCAGATCGCCGCGAGTGTCCGCGATGGTGTTGAACGAGTGGCCGCTGCCCAGCGCGCGCACCGAGCCGCTTCCGGCGACGATCTCCCGCAGCCGCTCCACCGATGAGGGTGTGTGCACGCGGGCCGCGTTGAAGGTGATGTTGCCGGCCCAGTTCCTCATCACCGGAGGTATGGCCCGGGCAGTGGGAACATCGGGGCTTCCGGGCGGCTGGAGCACGGAGTTCTCCTTCTCTGCGGTCGGGCGTGGCGGCCATGCCCATTCCCCTACTTCTTACCTCATGACCACGCGGCGCCGGCCAGCGTGGTGCGGACAGGGCGGCCCGCACTCCAAAGCTAGGGTGTCGATCCGTTGGTCCGTGCGACAGGCCGTCCGCGGGAAACCGTCCGCCGTTGAGGGCAAGCGCGAAGGAAAGCAGGTGCCCCCCGTGCCCGAGAGACTTCCCGTGGCACCGCGGTGGGCCGTGGGCGCGCTGCTGGTCATGACCTTCGCGACCGGTCTCGTGGACGCGGTGAGCTATCTGCGGCTGGGGCATGTCTTCGTCGCCAATATGACCGGCAACGTCGTCTTCCTCGGGTTCTCCCTCGCGAAGACGGACCGGATGTCGGTGCTGGCACCGATCGTGGCCATGGCGGCCTTCGTCGTGGGGGCGTTCTTCGGCGGGCATCTCAGCAAGTTCCTCGGCGGCCGGCCCCGGTGCTGGCTGGTTTGGGCCTTCGCCTGCCAGGCCGCCGGACTCACGCTGACGGCTCTGCTGCTCGGTACGGGGGTGCTCCGTCCCGAGGGCCGGCTCGTACTGGTGATCATCGCGCTCCTCGGTGGCTGCAGCGGTCTGCAGAACGCGACGGTGCGCGTGCTCGCCCCCCGGGATCTGATGACGACCGTCCTCACCCAGACGCTCACCGGGCTCACGGCGGAGAGCGCGCTCGGAACGGGCACCGGTACGAAACCGCATCGCAAGATCGGCTCGTTGCTGGCCATGCTGGCCGGGGCGGCGGTCGGCGCGCTACTGCTTCGTACGACGCTGGCGGGAGTCGTCGGGCTGGCCGCCGTCCTGGTGGCGGGGGTCGCCTGTGTCTTCGCGCTGGCGCCGGCGCCGGACGACGCCACAGTCTGAGGGCGCCCGGCACGCGCCGTCCGCCCGCCGGTCAGCCGCTTTCCACGGCGACGGCCAGCAGCTCCTCCACCCGCCGCAGCGCTTCACGGACATTCTCCTCGGAGGTGGCCTCCCGTGCCTCGGCCGGGGTCATCCAGCGCAACGGGGCGTCGGGATTCTCCGGCCGTGCCGCGTCGGGGGCGGCCGTGGCCAGGACGAACCGGAGGTCCGCGTGTTCATGCGCCGGTTCACCGCCGCCCGCGGCGACCGGCACGATCACCACCTGTACGAGCCGCGCGGAGGACGCGTCCGGATACGGGACCAGGTCCCCGAGCCCGGTCTCCTCAAGGCCCTCCCGCGACACGACTTCCAAGGGGTCGCTCTCGCCCGGATCGCCATGGCCCCCGATCTGGAGCCAGGAGCGCTGGCGCGCGTGCCAGCGCATCAGTACCCGTCCGCTCGCGGGGTGCACGATCAGCGCGGACGCCGTCACATGCAGCGGAATCGAGCGCAGCCAGGGATCGTCCGCGCCCTCCGCGAGCGCCCGGACGCGGGCCGCGTCGGCGGCCTCCAGCGGATCCCGTGTCCGGTACCGGGACAACAGATCGACGATCGGTCGGCCGACAGCGTGCATCGCGTTCTCCATACCCGTCAACTCGTCAACTCGTGGCCCCGGCCTCAACCGGGGCGGGGTCGGGCCGGCTCGGTGCGGCCCACGCGGCCGTCACGTGCCACGCCCACCAGGACGTTACGGATGACGACGGCCGGTGTCCTCCGGGTTTTCCGCGCTCAGGGTTTACGGCCCACTCCGCCCCACATCGGGATGTTCGCGGCCCGCGTGTCGTGCGGGTCCGGCCGCCAGTCCGGCAGCGCGACGACTCCGGGCGCCAGCGGTTCCGTACCGTCGAAGAAACGTCGTACCCGATCCCGTGTGCGGGGCGTGGCGGCGCCGTGGGCGGCGGCCCGCTCGTTGTACACGCGCATCGACTCGGCCACCGCGTGGGCGCCGATGTCGCTCGCCGGATGCGAGAGCACGAGATGGCTGCCCGAGGGCAGCGCGTCGAGCAGCCGGGCCGCGAGGCCGTACGGGTCGTCCGCGTCCGGGATGTACTGGAGGATCGCCACGAGCATCAGCCCCACCGGCCGGCTGAAGTCCAGTGTGTGCGCGGCCTCCGCGAGGATGGTCTCCACCTCGCGTGCGTCGGCCTCGATGTAGTCGGTTCGTCCTTCGGGCGTCCCGTCGAGCAGCGCCCGCGCGTGGGCCAGCACGATCCGATCGTTGTCCACATAGACGACCCGGGAGTCCGGGGCGACGGACTGGGCGACTTCGTGGGTGTTGTCCGCGGCGGGGATGCCCGTACCGATGTCCAGGAACTGCCGGATCCCGGCTTCCCCGGCGAGATACCGGACGGCCCTGCCGAGGAAGGCACGGTTGGCGCGGACGGCGGGCACGATGCCCGGGTTGGCCACGGCCGCCAGCTCGGCGGCTTCCTGATCGGCGGGGAAGTGGTGCGTGCCGCCCAGCCACGCGTCGTACACCCGTGCGGGGTGGGCCACGTTCGAGTCGAACTCCGGCGGTCGCTCCGCGCCCATCGCTTCCACCTCTCGGTCGGCCGCAGGTCAGGAGCCTCAGGTTACGCACCGGGCAGCGCGGCGAACACCCTCCGGTCGCGACCTGGGGTGACCGATCACATACGCTGCGCTACATGAATGGTGCGGTGAGGAACGGGAAGGGCGGGCGCGGGGCGGGACCGTGCGTCGTGCTGCTCACCGTGCTGGCCGCGCTGCTCCATGTGCTGGGCTGCGCGCACGGTCCGGTCTCCGCCGCGCCGCTCCGGAGCGCGGCCACGCTCCAGAGCGCGGCGACGCCCACGCCCACGCCGGTGGCCGGATGCGCCGGTCGGGCCAGCCACGGGGCGGCCTCCTGCACCGACACGGATGAACCGAGCGTCCTGCCGCAGCGCCCGGACGACGCGTTCGCCGTACCCCTCACCGTCGACGGCGGGTCGAACGCGGCGGACACCGCCGTACGGAACCCGATGGGCCTACGCGTCCATGTGGCACGCGAGGACGCCGGCGGTGGCCGGGACACGGAACAGCGGCGGCGCGCGGCGCTGGGTGTGTGGCGGAACTGACGAGCGCCCCGGGCCTCTGACAGCACGCGCGCGGCTCCGCCCGCTCGTGCCGCCGGTGGCTCTCCACGCTCTCTGACCGTTCCCCCCTCACCACGGCCGGGGCGCGCCCGCGCGCGACCGGCCACTGGAGCTCTGCGCGATGGACCACTTCGACGTTTCACCCGCCCCTCAGCCGGCCCACAGCCCGGCCGCGCTGGTCGGCGACACCCCTACGCTGTGGATCGGCGCCCCGTTCACGGCCCCCGGCCGTGGCTTCTGGGCCAAGCTGGAAGGACACAACCCCGGCGGAATCAAGGACCGTACGGCCCTGTACATGGTGGCGCGCGCCCGGGAGCGCGGCGAACTGCTGCCCGGGGCACGGATCGTGGAGTCCACCTCCGGCACGCTGGGCCTGGGGCTGGCACTGGCCGGGGTGGTCTTCGGCCATCCCGTCACCGTCGTCACCGATCCGGGAATGGAACCGCTGATGACCGGGCTGCTGACGGCGTACGGCGCGGACATCGAGCTGGTACGGGCGCCGCATCCGGTGGGCGGCTGGCAGGAGGCCCGTCGGCGGCGGGTGACGGAACTGCTCGCCGCGTATCCGGATTCCTGGTGCCCGGATCAGTACCACAACCCCGACAACGTGGCCGCGTACCGTCCGCTCGCCCATGAGCTGGTGTCCCAGCTGGGCCGGATCGACACACTCGTGGCCAGTGTCGGTACCGGCGGGCACTCCGCCGGGATCGGCAGTGTGCTGCGCGACCACTTCCCCGCTCTGCGTGTGGTGGGTGTCGACACCACCGGCTCGACCATCTTCGGCCAGCCCGCGGCGCCCCGGCTGATGCGTGGTCTGGGCAGCAGCATCCACCCGCGCAATGTCGCGTACGGCCTCTTCGACGAGGTGCACTGGGTGGCCGCCCCGGAAGCGGTCTGGGCGGCGCGTTCGCTGGCGCGGGCGCGTTACGCGACGGGCGGCTGGAGTGTCGGGGCGGTCTCCCTGGTCGCGCGCTGGCTGGCCGCCGTACGGCCGCCCGGGGAGCGGATCGTGGCGGTTTTCCCGGACGGCCCGCAGCGCTATGTCGGAACCGTGTTCGACGACACGTACTGCCGTGAGCACGGACTGCTCGACCACCGGCCCGCCGACCGTCCGAGGGAGATCTCGCATCCCGGCGAACGCACCGTCACCCGGTGGACGCGCTGCACCACGGTGGTGGACCCGCTCGCCACGGCCGGCCCGGAGGCGGGCGGCGGCCTGGCGGGGGTGGCCCGGTGAAGGGCTCCGTGACAGCCCCTGGCCCGCAGGCCGGGGCCACGGGCCTGTGGGCCACGACCCGGTCCTTTCCGCCCGCGGCACGCCTGTTGATGGCGAACCAGTTCGCCATCAATCTCGCCTTCTACATGCTCATGCCCTATCTCGCGGCGCATCTGGCGGGTGCGCTCGGGCTGGCCGCCTGGGCGGTCGGGCTGGTGCTCGGCGTACGTACGCTCTCGCAACAGGGGATGTTCCTCATCGGCGGCGCCCTCGCCGACCGTTTCGGCTACAAGACACCGATCATGGCCGGCTGTCTGCTGCGCACGGGCGGCTTCGCGCTGCTGGGGTGGGTGGACCAACTGCCCGCGCTGATCGTCGCCTCGGCGGCGACCGGATTCGCGGGAGCGCTGTTCAATCCGGCGGTACGCGCCTATCTGGCGGCCGAGGCGGGCGAGCGGCGGGTCGAGGCCTTCGCGGTCTTCAACGTCTATTACCAGGCGGGGATGTTGCTGGGGCCGCCGGTGGGTCTCGCCCTGCTCGCCGCCGACTTCCGGCTGGTGTGTGTGGTCGCCGCGGTGATCTTCGCCGCGCTGACGGTGCTTCAGTGGCGTGCGCTGCCCTCCCGGGGCGGCGGGGAGAACGCGGGCGGACAACCCGCGGGGATGTCCGCGCGGTGGCGCACGGTGCTGGCCAACCGGCCGTTCCTGCTGTTCTCGCTGGCCATGATCGGCTCGTACGTACTGACCTTCCAGGTCTATCTGGCCCTGCCGCTGGCCGCCGCCGACGCGCTGGGGCCGGCCGCCGAGCGGGCCACGGGCGCGCTCTTCGTGATCTCGGCCGCCGTGGCGGTGGTGGGGCAGACCCGGCTGACGCGCTGGGCCACGCGCCACTGGAGTCCGCGGGGAGCGCTGGTACGGGGGCTGACGGTCATGGGGCTGGCGTTCGTCCCGCCGGCCCTCGTCCCCGCCGGTGACGGGCGTACGGCGCGGCTGTGGATGCTCGCCGCGCTGGTGGCGGCGGTCGTCGCGCTGGCCGTGGGAAGCGCGGTGGTCTATCCGTTCGAGATGGACACCGTCGTCGCGCTGTCGGGCGACCGGCTGGTCGCCACCCACTACGGCTTCTACAACACCGTCTCCGGGCTGGGCATCACGCTCGGCAATCTGGGCACGGGCGCGCTGTGGGATGTGGCACAGCGCCAGGACGCCCGCTGGCTGCCCTGGACGGTGCTGACCTGTACGGGCCTGGCCTGCGCCGGAGCGGTGTTCGCGCTGGCGCGCGGGGGCCGGCTGACCGCCCCGGCGGCCCGGCCCGTACCGGACTGAGTCCCGTTTCGAGCGCCGCCCGCCCGGTGGCGGTCCCGCACCGGGGCATAGCATCGGTTGCCGAAATGGACATATCTTGGTGGGGATTCGCCGCGCTCGCCGCGGCGGCGGCGCTCGTCGGCTTCTCGAAGACCGCGGTGAGCGGCGCGAATACGGTCAGTCTGGCCGTATTCGCCGCCGTGCTGCCGGCGCGTGAGTCGACGGGCGTACTGCTGCCGATACTGATCGTCGGTGATGTGGTGGCGGTGCTCACCTACCGGCGCCATGCCCACTGGCCGACCCTGTGGCGGCTGTTTCCCGCGGTCGCCGCGGGGGTGGTGGCGGGCACGGTCTTCCTGCTCTGGGCCGATGACGCCGCTGTCCGCACTTCGATCGGCGCGATCCTGCTGCTGATGGCGGGCGTCACGGTCTGGCGGCGACGCGGCGGGGCGGACAGCGCGAAGGAGAAGCGGGAAAAGGCGGAGGGAGCCGAGACAGCGGAGGGAGTGGAAGAGGCGGGGGTGGTCGCCGGGAAAGGCGGCTCGGGGGCGTCCTCCGCCGGTCGTGTCACGGCACGTTCGTACGGTGTGCTCGGCGGATTCACCACCATGGTCGCCAACGCCGGCGGCCCCGTCATGTCGCTCTATCTGCTCTCCGCGGGCTTCCGGAAGCTCGGCTTCCTGGGCACCTCCGCGTGGTTCTTCCTGATCGTCAATACCTCCAAGCTGCCCTTCAGCGTGGGACTCGGCCTGGTCGACGGCCGTTCCCTGCTGCTGGACGCCGCTCTGGTGCTCTTCGTCTTCCCGGGCGCCCTCATCGGCAAGGCGTGTGTGGACCGGATCGACCAACGGCTCTTCGAGCGGCTGGTGATCGGGGCGACCGTCCTCGGCGGTCTTCAGCTTCTGCTGCGCTGAACCCGCTGCGGGGGCCGTCCGTCGGGCACGAGCATTATGCGAAGCTCTTCCGATATGCGTGGTCTACGGTGCCTTCATGGACGCGGATCATGAAGGTCACCCACGCTCCGGCGGTGCGCACGGCAGGCATCGGACCCTGGGCGAGCGCTGGTCCGCCTTCACCGCCTCACCCTTCCTCCCGGCGATCGTCCTGACCTTCATCCTCGCCGCGTCCGCCGGGGTCTTCGCGGGTTCCTACACGTACAACATGGCGAACCCGACGCCCCACCGGATCCCCGCCGCCGCGGTGGGGCCCATCCACACGGCGGACGCGACCGCCTTCGTGAACGGCATGGAGAAGGCCCTCAACGGATCGCTCGAACTCCATCGCTATCCGAGCGACGCGGCGGCGCGGCGCGCGGTGGAGGAGCAGGAAGTCTTCGCGATTCTGACGTTCCGTACGGACCGCGTCGATTTCGCGGTGGCCGGCGCGGCCGGGGCCTCCGTGGCGCAGTTGCTCACGGAGACCGCCCTGCCCGTGGCCAAGGCCGTCGGCGTCCCTGTACGGGTCAGCGACGTCAAGCCGCTCCAGAAGGGGGATCCGCGCGGACTGGCGCTCTTCTACGTCTCGCTCGCCGCCGTGATCGTGGGGCTCGTCGGGGCGATTCAGCTGAACGTCCAGGCCCCGGCGCTCAATCCCGGGGAACGGATCGCCTTCACCCTCGCGTACTCATTGCTCGGCGGCTTCGCGATCGCCTCGGTGGTCGACTGGTGGCTCGGCGCGCTCGATCTTCCGTTCGTGGAGTCCTGGCTGATCCTGGCGTTCACGATGTTCACGTCCGGGATGGTCTTCACCATGTTCAACACCATCACGGGCCGATGGGCGATGCTGCCGACCTGGGGGCTGTTGGTGCTGCTGGGCAACCCCTCCTCCGGTGGAGCCGTCTCCTGGCCGCTGCTGCCCTCCGTGCTGGGGCACATCGGACGGTGGCTGCCACCGGGCGCCTCGATCAACGCCAACCACACAGCGGTGTATTTCGGCGAGGCCCAGCACGCGTTCCCCTTCGCCGTGCTGGCGGGCTGGGCGTTCGTGTCCATCGCCGTGTTCTGGATCTGGCGCCACCGGCACCCCGGCGGCCGGGAGCACACACCGGCGCACGCCGGCGCGGAGCCGGGCGCGGGCCGGGAAGGCGGCTGACAGGCCGTCCAGCGCTGAGCCGCGCCGGGGGGGCCGGGCGCCGGCGGACCCCGAAACCGCTCCGCGGCGGGGAAGTGGTGCCGGGCCTGGCAGAGTAGGGGCACCGAATGGGGGCAGCAGGTAGTGACAGCAGAGCGTGACAAGGGTCGGGGCGAGGGTGGAGTGAGCGGTGTGGAGCGGGACAAGATTGATTCACAGACGGTGGCCGGAGCTCCTTGCTGGGTGACACTGCTCTCCCGTGAACTGCCCGCCGCGCAGGCCTTCTACGGCGATGTGCTGGGCTGGACCTACCGGGCGGCGGGGCTGGGGGACGACTTCTGTGTCGCCCTTTCCGACGGACTGCCGGTCGCGGGCATCGGCGCTCTGGCGGCCTCGCTCCAGGTCGCCGTCTCCTGGACGCCGTACTTCGCGGTGGCCGATGTCGACGAGGCCGCGGCCCGGATCAGGGAGCGCGGCGCGACCGTCGCGGTGGGTCCGCTGGCCTTCCACACGGGCCGGGCCGCGCTGGCCACGGACCCCGACGGCGCGGCGTTCGGCATCTGGGAGGGCGCGGTGCGCTCCGACTGGACCGTGGGGCGCGGCAGCGCCCCGGCCTGGCTGGAGCTGCGTACCCGCGACGCCGACGACGCGGCCAGGTTCTACAGCCAGGTCCTGGGCTGGGCGCCGGAGACCGAGGGCGGTTTCACCCTCGTCCGCGAACACGATCACGCGGTCCTGCGGCAGGACGAGCATGTGGTCGCCAAGATCCGCGGCGGCGCCGTACAGGCCACGCCCGACCCGCGGATCCGGCCGCGCTGGCATGTGTACTTCCGGGTGCCCGAGGTCTCCGGTTCGGTGGAGGCGGCCCTCAAGGGCGGCGGCGCGCTGCTCTCGCCGCCGGACGCGTCGCGGGCCCCGGCCGAGGCGATGCTGCGCGATCCGGACGGCGCGCTGTTCACCGTGACGTCGGGCTGACGCCCGTACTGAGGCGTACCCGGCGCGGCGGGATCGACGCGGGAGCCGGGGGCACCGGGAGCATCGGGGGCGTCGGCGGGCGTCCGGTCAGGCGGGCCGTATCGGCGGAACGCCCTCGACCTCGAAGACGACCTCGTCCTCGTAACACCACCACCAGCTTTCACCCGGCTCATACGAACGGATGAGCGGGTGTCCGGACGCGTGGTGGTGCGCGGTCGCGTGCTTGTTCTTGGAGGAGTCGCAGCAGCCGATGTGGCCGCAGCTCTGGCACTCCCGCAGATGCACCCAGGTGTCGCCCATGGCGACACACTCGGTACAGCTGTCGGAGCTGTCCGGAGTCACCGGCTCCACATCCGCGAGATGACTGCAGATGAAGCCGCCGACGCGCTCTCCGCTGTTCGTCATCACGCCGCCGCCCGTCCGACCGCACAGGTCACTCACACAGGTCACTCGCACAGATCACTTGGAGTCAGTCGTCTTTTTTTCACCGTACGGCCGGTCCCTCGCCACCGCCAGCAGGAAGGGAACCGAGGCCGGGTCCGCGGCGTCTTGACAGCCGTCCGGCACGGGAGAAGCCTGGGCATTCGGTGCTCGCCCGGGGGGCGAGCGGGGGAAACGGGGCAGCAGGGTGAGTGACGTACGCGCGCGTATCTCGGGACGGGCGACGGCCGCGGGGGTGGTCCTGGCACTGGCCGTACCACTGACCGCGTGCTCGGCGGGTGACAGCGGCGGTCCGGGGTCCACGGCGGCGGACAGCACTCCCACACCGAGCCCCACGCCGACCGTCGAGCCCGCCGCGTACCGCGGCACGCTGGACACCACGCTCGGCCCGCTCGACAAGGCCCTGCGCGCGGTCGACCGCGCGAGCGAGGGCCGCGCCCTGAATCAGGCGCTCGGTACGGCCTCCACCGCGGCCGCCACCGCCGCCGGCGGGCTGGAGACGGCCGGCACCCCCGATGACGCCACGACCGGCAACGCCGCTCTCGCCGCTTCGCTGCGTGATCTGAGCCGGAACCTGGCGGACGCGGGGGCCGGCGAAGGGCGCTGTGCCCTCTCACCGCGCGTCGAACTGGGCTCGGCCGACGGCCCCCGGCGCGTCAGTGAAGCGAGCACCACGCTCACCGGCCTCGGCTACCCCGTACGGCTGAAGCTGCCCCGCACCGAGAAGCCGAAGCACCGCCGGCTCGGCAACGGCGCCTTCGTGAAGGACGCGCGTTCGGGCGGGCTGGGCCGGCTGACCGTCAAGAACGGCACCGACTCCGACGCGGTGGTCTCCCTGACCCGTGGCAAGAAGACGGCCTTCACGGTGTACATACGCAAGGGCACCAGCACGACGGTGCGCCGCGTCGGCGACGGCTCGTACACCGTGTACTTCACCTCGGGCTCGGACTGGAGCTCCGCGAAGAAGTCCTTCACGCGGGACTGCGCCTTCGAGAAGTTCGACGACACGGCGGACTTCAAAACCGTGGAGGTCAGCGGGGGTACGCAGTACACCGTGCTGACCTTCTCGCTGGCCAAGTCGATCGGTGGCAACGCCACCACCAGCGAGGTCCCCGAAAACGAATTCCCGTCCTGAACCGTTCGGGCCCCTCAGCAGGCCCTCGACAGCCCCTCGACAGCACTCAGCCGTCGCGCGGCCCGGCGGGCGAGGCCGATGCCGCGTGCGCGGTGGGCGCCGTCCACGCCCGCAGTGTGGCGGCGAACTCCTCCGCCCGCGCCAGCCGGGCACGGAGCTCCGCGATCCGTTCCGCGGTGGCCCGCTCGAATGCCTCCACACGCGCCAGGAGTTCGTCCCGCTCGTCCCGCTCGTCCGGGGCGGGCGGCTCCTGGGCGTCGAGCCGGCCGATGACGGCGAGCAGGGCGCGCACCTCGTCCAGCGAGAAGCCCAGCGGTTCCATCCTGCGGATGACCATCAGCCGGGCCACATCGGAGTCGGTATAGAGGTGGAGACCGCCCTGTGAGCGTGCGGAGGGGGTGACGAGCCCGGTCTCCTCGTAGTGCCGGATGGTGCGCAGGGACAGTTCGGTACGCGCGGCCACTTCACGGATGCGCATGCTGTGTCTGGAGTCCACGTATTCGGCGTCCACGTACCCGATCATGACAGGTTTGCCCCACTTGTCCTGTTCTGCAGCGGCCCGCGCCGCGCGCTTCGCGAGGTCAGGGCTTGTAGACCTTCCCCGGCTCGGCGCGTCCCGGCGCCATCAATTGGGGGACCGTGACGAACGTATAGCCGCGCTTCTTCAGTTCCTCGATGATCCCGGGGACGGCGGGCACGGTCCCGTCGTAGATGTCGTGCAGCAGGATGATGCCGTCGCGGTCCGCCTGGTCGAGGATGCGCTTCTTGATGAGCCCGGAGTCCGTCGTCGAGTAGTCCTTGGCGGTGGCGCTCCACATGATCTGCGCGAGACCGAGCTCGCGGCTCACCTTCGCGACCTCATCGTTGGTACGGCCCTGCGGCGGACGCATCAGCGTGGGCTTGTGGCCGGTGATCTCCGCTATGGCGTCCTGCGTACGCGCGAGCTCGTCGCGCACGGAGCCGGGGTCCTGGTCCGAGAGGATCTTGTGCGACCAGGTGTGGTTGGCCACCTCATGCCCCTCGGCCGCGATACGGCGCACGAGGTCGGGGTGTTTGACGACGTGGTTCTTGCCGAGCAGGAAGAAGGTCGCGGGGACCTTCTCCTTCTTGAGGATGTCGAGCAGTCCGGGGGTGTGCTCGGAAGGTCCCGCGTCGAAGGTGAGAGCTATACAGCGCTCCTTTCCGCAGTCGACCGCGCCGGGCTCAACCTTCGCCCCGCTCCTGGCGTCATCTCTGGCGTCGGCGGGCGAGTTGGCGTCGTACGCGGAGCAGCCGCTCAGCATCAGGCCGAGCGAGGCGACCGCCGCCAGGACGCCCGCTGCCCTCGGGCCGACTGTCGAAGTATTTTTTTGCATGACAAATCCCTCTTCCGATGACTGAGTGGCCCATGAGTGAGAGAGCGAGCCTCAGTCGCGCAGCACTGAGCCCGCACCGGGCCCGGGTGGGAGCCGGCGCACGCAACGGCGCGCCGGGTGAAGTCGATTCGGCCGCGAGCCCGGAGGGCCCGACGAGCCGGCTACGCCATGTACGACATGCCGGTCACGCGACGTACGGGGTGGAACGCCGGCGCGGGCAGCGGGCAGGGCGGAGCAGGGGTCAGTTGCCCGGACAGGGCATGGCCGAATGACATACCCGCACTATACATAGCACGTATACACACAGTGCATAGCGGGGCGCTTTCTCGCGCCCGGATATTTCGTGAAGGCACTCACACCCGTATGACCTGCACCAACGCGCCCCGGTCCGGCATTCCGTTCAGAATTCAACATGATGTGTACGGGCTCTCGTCACCCTGCCTTCATCCCGGCAATCGAACATCTGGCCTGCTGGGCATCACAGGCATCGGCGAGGAGCAGCAATGGGCCACGGCCATCACCACCCGCACGACCACACGCACCACGATCAGGCCGACTCCGGTCCCCTGCCTCCGGCGCTCGACGCCGATGTCCCCGACAGTGAGCTGTCGCCCAGTCAGCTGTCGCGCCGCTCGATGCTGCGCCGTGCCGGTCTGCTCGGCGCGGGCCTGGCCGGGGCGGGCGTACTGGGCGGGGCCGCCACCGCGGCCGCGACTTCGGGCGGTTCCGGCGGCTCGTCCGACCGGGGCAAGAGCAACGGCTTCCTCTGGCTGGCGGGCGACCACCACATCCACACGCAGTACAGCAGCGACGGCAAGTACCGCGTCGTCGACCAGGTGCGCCAGGGCACCGCGCACGGCCTCGACTGGATGGTCATCACCGACCACGGCAGCGCGGCGCACGCCAAGATCGGTGTGGAGAAGGTCAACCCGGACATCAAGGAAGCCCGCGAGACCTACAAGGACCAGCTCGTCTTCCAGGGCCTGGAGTGGAACATCCCGGGCGCCGAGCACGCCACGGTCTTCGTCCACCCGGGCCGCAATGAGGTGGAGGTGCTGAAGAAGTTCGAGACCGACTACGACGGCAGCCTGCACCCCAGCTCCTCGAACGCCACCAATGAGGCGCTGGCCATCTCCGGGCTCCAGTTCCTCGCCGACCAGGTGCGCCGGCGCAAGGTCGACGACGCCGTGATGCTCGCCAACCACCCGGCCCGCAACGGCATCGACTCGCCTCACGAGATCCGCGGCTGGCGTGACGCCACCTCGTCCGCCCACCCCATCGCCATCGGCATGGAGGGCGCCCCCGGGCACCAGGCGGCCGGTCTGCCGAAGCCGAACGGCAGCGCCGGTGGCCGCGGTTACTACGAGAACGCGCCCAACGCCAACTCCTTCGCCGCCTACCCGGCGGAGAGCTACCGCACCTGGGGCGGCTTCGACTGGATGACCTCGACGGTCGGCGGTCTCTGGGACAGCCTGCTGGCCGAGGGCAAGCCGTGGTGGATCACCGCCAACTCGGACTCGCACAGCGTGTACGCCGAGCCCTCCGTCATCGGGCCCAACGATGACTTCAACGCCAACGGCAAGCACTCCGACCCCGTCTACGGCAACGGTCTCGACCTCGGGAAGGGCGACTACTGGCCGGGCCACTACAGCCGTACGCACGTCGGCGCGGACCGGTTCTCGTACGCGGCGGTCATGGACGGTATGCGGGCCGGCCGGATCTGGGTCGACCACGGCGGTCTGATCAGCGGTCTGGACGCCCGGCTCAAGGGCGGCGGCCGCTGGGCCACGCTCGGCGGCGCGCTGCACGTCAGGCGTGGTACGGATGTCGAGCTGTCCATCGACATCGCGCTGGCCAACGGCGCCAACTGGGCGCAGTTCGTGCCGACGCTGGCCCGGGTCGATGTCATCCAGGGTGACGTCACCGGCAACGTCCACGACAAGGACACCTTCACCGCGCCGACCGCCAAGGTCGCGAAGTCCTTCGAGGTCAACAAGTCGAAGGGCACCGTCCGGCTGACGTACAAGCTCGGCCGGGTCTCCGGACCGCTCTACGTCCGCCTGCGCGGCACGGACGGCAACCGCACCGCCGCGGGAGTGAACGGCGCGTCCGTCGACCCCGTGGGCCCCGCGATGGACGTGCTGGGCGACGCCGACCCGTGGAAGGACCTGTGGTTCTACTCGAACCCGATCTGGGTGCTTCCGTCCTGATCACCCGCCCCGGGAACAATCGGCGGGGGCCCGCCGTTGGACCCAGTGAGGGTGTGGATGGAACTGAGTCCCCGGGCCCCATATAAGAATCGCCTGTGGGGAAGATCGTTCGGCTGAAGCCCCATGGAGCCTATCGCCGCGAGGCGACCGCCATCCACGCTCTCCATTGAACGACCCCGACCGGCATCCCCCGTCCGGTCGGGGTCTTCTGTCGGTCCAGGCAACATGACCGGTCCAGGCACATGGCCGGTCCAGGCACATGGCGGAAGGGGACGGCGGCGGGGATGGCGAGCGGAGAAGAGGAGACGGAACGGCCCGACGGCTTCGAGGCGGCCACGGGCGACGGCCCGGTGCGCGGTACGACGCCCCAGGCACGGGCGGCCGAGGTCCGGGTCGCGTTCGAAGGACTGCTCCAGATCAGACGGCTGACGAACACCCGGGCCGGTGATCCGGCGGCGGTTCCCGCGCAGTGGGAGCGGCGTCGGCCGGTACGTGCCGTCGCGCTCGCTCTGGAGGCCGCCGGTCTGCCGGCGTCCGCCGTCGACGGCTCGGGGCAGCGGGTCGCGACGGGGTATCGCGTATCGGCGGCCGAGCCGCCCGCTGCCGTACGGGTGGACTGGCTCGGCCCGCACGGCGGCGGGGCCGCCCAGGACGAGGAGCGGGCGCTGACCGAGTGCGCCGCCGTACTGACCCGCCTGGGGTGGGAGGCCCTGCTCTACCGGGGACCGCGGCGACGCCGCTTCCTGGAGGTCGAACCGGCCTCCTGAGCCGCTTCCCGGCCGCGCCCACTCACTGTCCGCCGCGTCACTGTCCCCGGCGTCACCGTCCACCGCGCAGGAAGGCGGCGAGAAGTCCGGCGGTACGGTCGGGTGCCTCCTCAGGCACGTAGTGGTCGCACGGCAACGCCTGCCCCTGTACCTCGTCGGCGTACTCACGCCAGACGGCCGGTACGTCGTACTGCCGCCCGACGAAGCTGTGCTCGCCCCAGAGCGCCAGCACCGGGCAGGCGATCCGGCGCCCGGCGGCGGCGTCCTCCTCGTCGTGCACGAGGTCGATCCCGGCGGCGGCCCGGTAGTCCTCGCAGGAGGCGTGGATCGCGGCCGGGTCGGAGAAGCAGCGCACGTACTCGTCCAGCACGGCGGGGGTGAACGGGGTGTCCCCGCTGGGCCGCCCGCCCATGCGGGTGCGGATCCAGAAGTCCGGGTCCGCGCCGATGAGATGCTCCGGGATGCCGTTCCCCGCCGCCAGGAAGAACCAGTGGTAGTAGCCGCGCCCGAAGTCGGCGTCGACATGGCGGAAGGCGTGGCGCGTCGGCACGATGTCGAGGACCGCGAGCGCCGATACCGCCTCCGGGTGATCCAGCGCGAGCCGGTGGGCGACCCGGCCGCCGCGGTCGTGGCCGGCGACGGCGAAGCGGTCGAAGCCCAGTTCACGCATGACCAGCAGCTGGTCGCGCGCCATCACCCGTTTCGCGTAGGCGGCGTGCTGGGGATCCGAGGGGGGCTTGTCGCTGTCGCCGTAGCCACGCAGATCGGTGAGGACCACCGTGTGGGTGGCGGCGAGCAGCGGCGCCACGTGGCGCCAGATCAGATGCGTCTGCGGATAGCCGTGCAGCAGCAGGACGGGCGGCCCCTCGCCCGCGACGCGCGTGTGGATCCGGACGCCGTCGGCGTCGACGGTCCGGCGGGAGAACGTGGCGGGCAGGAGATCGTTCATGGGCTGATCACAGCAGCCTTCCGCTCGCTGGTCCAGGACCGCTTGACGGCCAAGCTGCTCGCACGGCTGTGACAGGGACAGGAACACCCCGGGCAGCCTTGTCGCACCGGTGCCCGGGGTGTTCCTCCTCGTCGGTCCGTCCGTAGGTCAGGACCCGGTCCGCTTCCTCAGGGGTAGCTGACGAGATTGGCCACATTGGTGGCCGAGTTCGACGGGCCTCCCCTGTCGTTGATGACATGCCGGATGGTGCCCGTACCGCCCAGCGACACCGTCACCATGTTGCGGAAACGCACATTGGCGTTGTTGGGCACTTCGAACGCGTGCTCCGCGGTCACGCTGTTGTTGACGTTGAAGAAGCAGTAGCTGCCGAGCCCGTACGCCTGATGGCTGGTCACCGAGTCGGCCACCTTGTAGGCGGCGTATCCCTGTGTCGCGCCGTTCATCCAGGCCGCCTGGTTGGGCGGGTCGTACGGCATCTCGTTCTGGTAGAAGTACGTCTTGCCGCCGTTGCCGTTCCAGATCGTCTGATGCTTCTGGTAATGCTCGACGAACAGGCCGTACATCGTGACGTCGGCGCCGTTCACGACCAGACCGGTGTCCGCCGTGTTGGTGTTCCAGCCGACCCCGCTGCCGTGATCCGCGCGCCAGATCCACATATGGTCGCCGATCACATTGCGGCTGTTGACGACCAGGCTGGTGGTCGCCTTGCCGACGCCGGCGCCGCCGATGCGGAAGAACACATCGTGCAGCGAGGTGGGGTTGGCGGCGTGGCTCGCGTTCGAGCCGTCGGCGCCCACCTCCATCAGCCGCTGGGAGTTGACCGTGCCCGCGTCGATGAGCAGACCCGCCACCTTGACGCCGTCCACATCGGCGACCGACACCGCGGTGATGCCGTTGTCCGGGATGAGGGTGGCGAGGCCGAGCCCGAGGACGACGGTGTCGGGACGGGTGATCCTCAGCGTCTGGTTGAGGTGGTAGACGCCGGGAGTGACGAGCAGGTCCTTGCCCGCCGCCAGCGCGGCGTTCATGTCCGCGGCCGTCGCGCCCGGCTTGGCGATGTAGAACTGGTCGAGCGGGAGCGACGTACCCGCCGGAGCACCGCCCGACCAGGTCGTTCCCTTCGAGTTGGCGCGCAGCGCGGGCACGAACACCTTGTAGGCACCGGCCGAGTCGACGTACAGGAAGGGCTTCTCCCGCACCTGCGGGGTCTGGTCGACCGTGGTGTAGGGCGGGTTGGGGAAGCTGTTCGCGGGCGCGTTCTGGGCGCCGACGAACACCATGTTCCAGTTGGACCCCGTCCAGCTGCCCCATTCGGTGTTACGGGACAGCCACTGCTGCTGCGAACCGGACCTGACCTGGCCGTCCACCTTCGAGTCGGCCATGAATCCGCCGCTGGCCCAACCGCCGTCATCCAGCGCCAAGTTGCCGCGGACATGCATCCGGCGGTAGGGGGCGGCCTGTGAGACGGCCCAGCGGTCGGTGCCGGTGGCGGGGGTGACGGAAAGGTTCTCGGCGCTGCGCCAGAAGTTCTGCGTGGCGTTCTGCGGCGGGAACCAGTCGGCCTCGACATGCACGGCGCCACGGATGTTGACGTCGTCCGGCGAGAGTCCGAGGCCGGCCACCTGGGTGTAGAAACCGACGTTCACATCGGCGTCGTAGGTGCCCGGCTTGAACAGGAAGGCCGCGCGCTGCGCCCCGAACTGGTTGGTCTCCTGCTGCTGGAAGGTCGCGTTCACCCGGTTCTGGATCGAGGAGGCCGACATCGACGGATCGAAGACGACGACGTTCGGACCGAGATCCGGGGTGCCGGGGGGTGCCGGCGGATCGGCGGCCTGGACCCGGAAGGACTGGGCGGCGGATCCGTTGCAGGTGTACTGCTGGAGCTGGACGCTGTCGGCGGTCGACGCGCCCGGTACGTCCAGGCACTTGCCACTGTTGCGGTTGACGAAGTGGTAGGCGCCGTCGGCCTCCTCCACCGGCTGCCACTGCTGGTTGTTGCCGCCGCTGTACGTCCAGAGCTGGATGGTGGCGGCGTCGGCGGCCGAGACGTCGGTGACGTCCCAGACCTGGCTGTCGGCGTTGCGGTTGCCCGCCCTGACGTAGCCGGCGCTGGTCGCCGTCAGCGACCAGTTCTGCGCGAGGCTGCCGTTGCAGGCGTACTGCTGCACGGCGGTGCCGTTGCCGGTCGCCGCGGCGCGGGCGTCCACGCACTTGCCGTTGCCCTTGTTGCTGATCGTGGTCCAGCCGGTGGGCAGGGCCGCCGCCGCGGTGGTACCCGCGGCGGCCTCCTGCTGGGGCAGACCGACCAGGGAGGCGCACAGGGCCACCACGGTCAGCAGCAGGGTGAGCGGGAAGATCCCGCGGCGGGGCTGCCCGCCGCCGTAGGGGTGTCGGTTCATGGAGGCTCCTCGCCCGGTCAGCCGGCGTACTGGGCGAAGACGCGGGTGAAGTCCCACGCCTGCTGGCTCACGCCGGAGCAGGTGTCGGCTCCGCCGCCGGTGCAGGGCCGGTCGCGGTTGACCGACCAGAAGGTCAGCCGGGCCAGATGGTGCTGCTGCGCGTAGGCGAGGATGGTGCGGAAGTCCGCGACGGTCACCGTCTCGTTGTTGTCGGTGATGCCGTTCATCGACGAGATGCCGATGCTGCGGTACGTCTGGTCGTCGCTGTACCCGTACGCGTTCTTGACCGCGTTCTTGAGGCCCTCGGCGGCGCGGGTGGTGAGCGTGCCCATGTTCTGGCCGGCGCCACCGAAGTTGAACGGCATGATCGTCCAGCTGTCGACGGTGAGTCCGGCGGCGGCCGCGCGGTTGATCAGGCTGCTGTCAGGACCGTTCTGGCCGGTGCCGAAGGTGACATAGACCTTGATGCCGGGGTTGTTGGCCTTGATGGTCTTGAGGGCGTCCACGGTGCGCTGCTGGACGGTGGGACTGTCGTACGCCGCTGCCTCGATGTCGATGTCGATCGCCTTGAGGCCGTACGCGTTGATGACCTTCTGGTAGGCCGCCGCCAGCTCACCGGCGCTGGAGCAGGAGCTCTCCAGCTTGTTGCCGCTCCAGCCGCCGAAGGACGGGATGACATCGCCGCCCGCGCCACGCACGGTGTTGATGGTCTGCTGGTCCACTCCACCCGTCAGCGGCCGACCGCCGTCCCACTGAGGGTTGCAGTAACCGTTGCTGAGCACGAACGCCAGGGTGAACCACTTCACGCCGGTCGCGTTCATGACGGTGGTCGGATTCGGCGGGCTGCCCCAGCCGTTGTAGATGTACGGTGCGACGGCCATGGGTCCGCTGGGGGCGGGGCCGCCGCCGCCCGAGGGCGCGGTCCACTTCTGGTTGGCCGCTCCGGTGCAGGTCCAGATCTGCAGCCGGGTGCCGTTGGCCGAGCTGTTGCCCGTCGCGTCCAGGCACTTGTCGGCCTGGGTGTTCACGATGTCGCGGGCCGCCGAGACGGTCCACTTCTGGTTGGCGCTTCCGGTGCAGTCCCACAGCTGGAGCTGTGCGCCGTTCGTGGTGCTGTTGTCCTTGACGTCGAGGCACTTGCCGAGGGCCCGGATCGAGCCGTCGGAGGCGACGTCCCACTGCTGGGCGGCCGAGCCGTTGCAGTCGTAGAGCTGTACGGCCGCGCCGTTGGCGGAGCTGCCTGCCGCCACGTCCACGCACTTGCCGCCCAGGCCCGTGATCGTGCCGACGGCGGCGACCGCCGCGGTGGCGGGGGTGGGCGCGGTGATGAGCGACGCGCCGAGCGCGAGGGGCAGCGCGGCCAGCAAGGCGAGGGATCTGAGGGGCTTGCGGAGGGTGCGTACCGTCGTCATGCGCGGTTCACCGTCCACTTCTGGTTCGCGGCGCCCGTGCAGGTCCAGATCTGCAGCCGGGTGCCGTTGGCCGAGCTGTTGCCGGTCGCGTCGACGCATTTGTTGGCCTGGATGTTCACGATGTCGCGGGCGTCCGGGACGGCCCAGCGCTGATTGGCGCCGCCGGAGCAGTCCCACAGCTGGAGCTGCGCACCGTCCGCCGTGCTGTTGTCCTTCACGTCCAGGCACTTGCCGAGCGCGCGGAGCGAGCCGTCGGAGGCGACGGTCCACTGCTGGGCGGCCGAGCCGTTGCAGTCGTAGAGCTGTACGGGCGTGCCGTTGGCGGAGCTGGCCGAGGCCACGTCCATACACTTGCCGCCGAGTCCGGTGATCGTGCCCCCGGTGCCGCCGGAGCCGCCGTCGTTCGTGCTGACGCGCACGTAGTCGACGACGAGCTGGGACGGGAAGGGGGTGCTGCTGTTGGGGTCACCGGGCCAGTAGCCGCCGACCGCGAGGTTCAGGATGATGAAGAAGGGCTTGTTGAACACCCAGGTACGGCCGCCGAGATCGGCCGGGGTGCGCGTCTGGTAGACGTTGCCGTCGACGCTCCAGGTGATGGCGTTGGGCGACCAGTCGATGGCGAAGGTGTGGAAGGCGTCGGCGAACGCCTGGCCGTTCGGCAGGGTGTAGCCGGCGCCGATGCCGCCCGAGCCGGAGTAGCCGGGGCCGTGCAGGGTGCCGTGGACCGTGCCGGGCTCGAAGCCGACGTTCTCCATGATGTCGATCTCACCGCTGTTGGGCCAGCCGACGTTGCCGATGTCGTTGCCGAGCATCCAGAACGCGGGCCACATGCCCTGGCCGCGCGGGACCTTCATCCGGGCCTCGACCCGTCCGTAGGTCGAGGTGAACTTGCCGGATGTGTTGAGCCGGGCCGAGGTGTACTCGCACCGGCCGTACCAGCACTGGTAGTTGCCGGGATTGTCCTTGCGCGCGGTGATGACCAGATTGCCCTGGCCGTCGAGGGCGGCGTTGTTGTTGCCTGCCGTGTAGTACTGCCGCTCGTGGTTGTTGACGTTGTCGCCGGTCTCGATCTGCCACTTCCCGCCGTCGACGGCCGAGCCGGCGGCGCCGTTGAAGTCGTCGGAGAACGTGACCGCCGCCGCCCCGACCGCGGCGGTCGGCTGCTCGGGCGCGGGGGCCGCGGCGGCGGGTACCGCCGCCGCCAGGCTGGAACAGCAGAGAAGAGCGAGCGCGTAGAGCGCCATTCGGCGTCCCATCGGGATTCGCACAGTCATCACATCACTTCGAGTGGGGGGTCATGAGCATGACATCGCAGCGCCGGGAAGCTTCGGGGAAAGCAGCCTCGGACGCTTATTTCAATACTTGATTTAAGGGAGGGTGCGAGGGGTCGTCAAGAAGCTGGTATGGACCAAAGTTGACCAGATTCATGTCCCACTCACATCCATATGAACGCAGACCCCCCACAACCGGGCGACACGACACCGAACACGAAGGGAATTTGACTTGCACATGACCGACACCGGGCGTTCACGTGAGGACACACACCCTGTGGAAGGCTCCCGCTGAACCGTTACTTCACGACCATGCGCCGCACGCCCCCCACCCTGTGGCCGTGCGTCGTGGTGGTCCCGCCGGAGAGGACAGCTCCCCATGTCCCGTCGTCAACGTCCCACCCGACGCACGCTGTTGGCTCTCTGCGCCGCCACCGCGGTGCTCGCCACCACCGCGGCCGCCGCACCCGCCGTCGCCTCCCAGGAGACCGCGCCAGCCACCACCGCCGGTGTCGCCGCGCTCGACGACACGTACTACCAGGGCGCCATCGGCAAGACCGGTACCGCGCTCAAGTCGTCGCTGCACTCGATCATCAAGAACCAGACGAAGATCACCTATGCCCAGGTCTGGACGGCGCTCAAGGACACGGACCAGGATCCCAAGAACTCGTCGAACGTGATCGAGCTGTACACCGGCAAGTCCATCTCCAAGTCGAGCAACGGCGGCAATACGGGTCAGTGGAACCGCGAGCACGTCTGGGCCAAGTCCCACGGCGACTTCGGTGAGGCGACCGGTCCCGGCACCGATGTCCACCATCTGCGCCCGGAGGACGTCGGCGTCAACTCCATACGCGGGAACAAGGACTTCGACAACGGCGGCAGCGCGGTCTCCGGCGCGCCCGGCAACTACACGGACTCCGACTCCTTCGAGCCACGCGACGCGGTGAAGGGCGATGTCGCCCGGATGATCCTGTACATGGCCGTACGGTACGAGGGCGACGACTCCTGGCCCGACCTCGAACCCAACGAGAGGGTCAACAACGGATCGAGCCCCGCGATGGGGAAGCTCTCCGTACTCAAGCAGTGGAACGACGAGGACCCGCCGGACGCCTTCGAGCAGCGCCGCAACCAGGTCATCTACGACCAGTACCAGCACAACCGCAACCCGTTCATCGACCACCCGGAATGGGTGGAGGCCATCTGGTGATCGTGCGGGCCGTCCGGTGATCACGGCGCGGCCTGCCCACGCCTGATCGCCCGCGGTGCCAGACTGTGCCGCGTTAACTCCAAGCGCCCCCAGCGGGGAATGCTGGCCGAGCCCCCGGGACACGCTTCGCCCGGGGGCTTCGGCTTGTCCCGGCACCCGCCCCGGCGCCAGGGCCTGTCCGCGAAGTCTCGTACGGCCCGTCCCCGAGGCCGCCCGGACCACCCCGCCCGAAGTACTTCCTGGACAGATGTCTATCCTTCATGGACACCTGTCCAGCAGTGCCCGATCCTCAGGAGATCCCGATCATGCAGACCGCCGCGAACATCCTGGTCGGCCTGGTGGCCGCGTTCCACGTCTATGTGATGGTGCTGGAGATGTTCCTGTGGGAGCGGAAGCCGGGCCGTGAACTCTCCGGATTCGACGCCGACATGGCCCGCGCGACCGCGCCCCTCGCCGCCAACCAGGGGCTCTACAACGGCTTCCTCGCCGCCGGGCTGATATGGGGGCTGATCGCCGCGGACCCGACGGGGTACCGCGTACAGATCTTCTTCCTGATCTGCGTGGTCGTGGCCGGTGTGTACGGCGGGGCCACCGCGAACAGGCGCATCCTGTTCGTCCAGGCGCTGCCGGGCGCGGTCACCCTGGCCGCGGTACTGGCGGCGGGATGACCGGCGTACCGGCCGGGCCGTCCACGAGCGGGGCGGCGGGCGATCCCCGTACGGCCAGGACGCGGGCCAGGCTGCGGCGGGCTCTGCTCGACGCCTGCGCGGAGCGCCCGTTCGAGGAAATCGGGGTCGCCGCTCTGGTGCGCCGCGCCGGGATGGGCAGGGCCACGTTCTATCTGCACTATCCGGACCTCCGGACGCTGGCGGTCGACGCCTGCGCCGAGGTGGTACGGGACGCGGTGGACGCCCTGCACGCCTGGCGCGGCGCCCCCGATCCGCGTGTCCCACCGCCCGCGCTGATCTCGTTCTTCACCGGCCTCACCCCGCATGCCGCGCTCTACCGGACGCTGCTGCGCCCGGGCGGGAGCGGTCCGCTCGGCGAGCTGCTCCACCGTGAACTGCGGGAGCGCAGCCGCGTGGAGCGGACCCTGGCCGGGGCGCCCGCCCCCGAGCTGATCGCCTCGGCGGTGGCCGCCGCCTTCGCCGGGGTGCTGGCGGACTGGCTGCACGGGCTGATCGAGGACACTCCGGAGGGCATCGCGGCACGGATCTGGCGGCTGCTGGTGGCGCTCCACCGTATGCCGGTCACCTGAGGCACCGGCCGGGACATACAGCGAAAGACCGGCCCGCCGGGGGGTGCGTGAATGCGGGACGCCCAGCCTGCGGCATATGCCAAAGGCACCATCGCTCCTAGTGTTGCCAAACGCCTTACGTGCCCGGTGCGGCTGTGCGACAGTCGTAGCGGTCCCCCCACCGACAGGCCGTGCCGCCCCGTATCGGAGTACGAGATGCCGTCCCCTCTGTTCGCGGACCGCCCCGTTCCGGGGCCCACCGAGCCCGGGACGATGGACGCGCTCATCACCCGGACCCGCCGGCTGCGCGGTGACGTGGACGCCGTACGCCGGGACACCGAGGTCGACGACGGCAATACGCTCCGGCGCTGGCAGCGCGCGCTCTACGATCTGGCGGTACGTCAACTGGACCATCTGGGCTCCCACTTGGACCAGCTCAAGGCGGGAGGGCCGGACGCGGAGGGAGCGCTGGACAGCCCCGCGCGGAACACCGCTCCCGGTCAGGACCGCCCCGGGCCGATGCCCGGCCGGGTGGGCAGCGGGGAGTGGAACCTCCTGACCGACGAGGTCAGTTGGTCGGACGAGCTGTTCCGGATCCTCGGACGCGAGCCGGAGAGCGGGCCGCTGACACTCGACGAACTGCCGTCCCTGGTGCACCCCGACGACCAGGTGCTGCTCACCGCGATGGTGACGGACTGTCTGATCGACGGAAAGCCCATGGACGGCGAGTTCCGTATCATCAGGGCCGACAGCCGGGTCCGTACGCTGCACATGATGGGCGAGCCCATCCTCGACACCGACGGCTGCACCGCCTCCATGTGGGCGGTGCTGCGTGACATCAGCGCGCTGCGCCACGGCGAGCGGACCGTACGCGACTCCCATGACTCCCTCCGGCGCGAACAGCATCTCGCGCGGACCGAACACCGGCTGGTGGCCGAGTTGCACGAGGCGGTGCTCCCCGCGTGGCACGGCTCGTCATATCTGCCGCGCGGCGGGCCCGGTGCGCTGGACCTGGCCGCCCGCCGGCTCCCTGACGCGGTGCACCCCGCGACCGGTGGTCACTGGTTCGACGCCCTTGAACTTCCGTGCGGGGAATCGCTGTTGACCATCGGCGAGCTGACCGTCCGTGGTGTGGCCGGTGCCTCCTCGATGGCGATGCTGCTGGGGGCGCTGCGTGGAATGGCCGTGGCGGGCATCGCGCCCGGGGCCCTGCTCGGCCATCTGAACCAGCTGCTGGAGACGGCGGAACAGCCCGCGCTGGGCAGCGCGCTCTGCTCCCGATACGCCCCGGAGACCCGGACCTTCTCGTGGGCGCAGGCGGGCCACCCCGCCCCGCTGCTGTTCCGCGACGGGACGGGGCACGCGCTGACGCCGCCGGACGGCGTACTGCTCGGGGCGACCTCGGGGGCCGCGTACGAGCAGGCCGAAATCCGGCTACGGCCCGGGGATCTGCTGGTGCTGCACACCGACGGGCTGACACGGGAACGCCTCATCGAGCTCGCGCCCAGGACCGCCGGGACCCGCTCCGCGCGGGAGTGTGCTCAGCTGATCGTCGAGGAGTCCGACCGGGCCGAACGCGCGGACGCCGCCTGTCTGATGGTCATCAGGATCCCCGGCTGACGGGCCAGGTCTCCGGGAAGCGCGGATCCGGTGCCCCTCCCGGGCCCTCCCGCGCCAGGACACTAGACACCCTGGACATCGGCCTTCCCCGTCCGCTTCACCGGCCCCTTCGGCATGGCAAGCTTCAGCTCGTCGCGCAGATCGTCGATCTTCTCGTACCCCGCGTACTGGCCGGTGAGCCGGTACATCTCCCGCAGCCGGTCCCAGGTTCGGTGCGAGGAGGTCTCCCCCATCGACACCAGCGCCAGCCGCGCGTACCGGTCGGCCTGTTCGGGATCGTCCGCGATGAAGCAGGCGGACGCCAGCGAGATGTAGTCGAAGATCTTGGAGCGCTGCCGGCCGTTGCCGCGCAGCTCCAGCGCCCGCTTGGCGTGCCGCTGCGCGGTGATCGCCGCCGCGGGCTCATGGTCGGCGAGGGTACGGAAGGCCAGGGCCTCCATGCCGTGGAGATCGGCCTCGTCGAACATCTGCATCCAGCAGGGCGACGGGACGCCCGGCTCGTCCGCGACGAAAAGCTCCTCCGCCTCGCCCAGAGTCCGGCGCATGGCCTGACCGCGGCCCATGGACGCGTGCGCCCATGCCTCGATGGTGCGCAGCATGGCGCGGGTACGGGGTAGCGCCTCCTCGCCCGAGCCCGAATCCGCGAGCTTCATCAGATCGAGTGCCTCGTCGGGCCTGCCGAGGTGGACCATCTGACGAGCGGCCCTGGACAGGGCCTCGCCCGCGCGGGGCCGGTCGCCGCCCTCGCGCGCCGCGTGGGTGGCGATGACGAAGTACTTCTGGGCCGTGGGTTCGAGACCGATGTCGTGGGACATCCAGCCGGCGAGTACGGCGAGATTGGCGGCGACGCCCCACAGGCGCCGCTGGAGATGGTCGGGGTGACGGTAGGCGAGCATGCCGCCCACCTCATTGAGCTGGCCGACCACGGCCTTGCGCTGGAGACCGCCGCCACGGGCGGCGTCCCAGGCGCGGAACACCTCGACGGAGCGCTCCAGGGCCTCGATCTCCTGCGACCCGATGGGGGCGGCCTCGTAACGGTCGAACCCGGCGGGTTCCGCGTTCAGGGGATCGTCGATCCGGGGGGCGTCGGACGAGAGTGCGGGGTCGGAGTGCAGCCAGTCATACATAGCGCTGGTGAGTGCTGAGCCTGCGGTGAGCGCGGCACCCGCGCCCACCAAGCCGCGACGGTTGAGCATGAGGTCCATTCCCGTGAATTCGGTGAGGACCGCGGCCGTCCGGTCGGGCGCCCAGGGGAGGGCATCGGGGTTGTCCGCCTTCCCGGCGTCCCGTCGTTTCCCCGCGCGCCCGCTCCGTACGAACCCGAGGTCCTCGATGGTCACGACACGACCGAGCCGCTCGGTGAACAGGGCTACCAGCACTCTCGGCACGGGATCGCGCGGGGTCTCCCCCATGTCGATCCAACGCCTCACCCGCGAGGTGTCGGTGGCCAGCTGGGGGTGGCCCATGGCCGCCGCCTGCCGGTTCACCAGCCGTGCGAGTTCGCCCTTGGACCAGCCGGCCAGGCCGAACAGATCCGACAGACGGGTGTTGGGTTCTCCGCTCACGTCAAGCCCCCAGGTTCTCGGCTGAGTTGACAGTAACCGCCTGTCAGACGCGTGGCGACTATTCGCCATGGTTCGCCAGGCTTCGCCAGCTCGTATGCCAGGGGGTCGACGGTGTCAGGTAGGAACGCGCCATCCCGGCCCGGCAGCCGGACGTACTCCCCAGGGTGCTCCATGGCTGCCGGGCGGATGGCGCGAGTAATTCGTCGGCACACGAAGGGATCTGTATCGCCCATGTACACAGCATCGTCCTCCGTGTCCGCCCCGCCCCGGTCGCAGCGTACGGTCACTCCCGGCAGCGGGCCGTATCTGGACCCCACGCATGCGGGGCGGCCGCGGCTCAGGGCGGGGACGGTCACCCAACCGCTCAGCGGGAGAATCGACGTGTCCGGCCCCCAGGGCGCGCAGCTGCGCATGGCGATCACGGCGGTGCACCGGGTCTGCCCGGAGTTCAACCCGGTGCAGGTGCTGCGGCGCAGCGGGCGCTCCGTGCTGCTCGTCGGAACCACGGGGCGCGCCAACGCGGTCGCCAAGTGCCTGCTGGACCACTCTCCGGTCTGGACCGAACGGTTCAGGCATGAAATAGCTGCTTATCGCTCCTTCGTCCGGCACCGGCCGCCGGTACGGGTCCCCCGGCTGATCGCCGCGGACCCGGAGAACTGCGCGCTGGTGATCGAGCGGATGCCGGGGCGAGCCGCCGCGCTGACCCGCCATCCGGTGGAGGCGCCGCCGCGTGCCGATCTGCGGGCCGCGCTCGGCGCGATCACCAGGCTGAACGCCTGGCGGCCCCCCGCCGGTCTGTTCGACAAGCCGCTCGACTACGCGTCGCGGATCGCCCGCTACCACGAGTTGGGGCTGTTCACCGACCGGGACCTGGGCGATCTGCAGAAGCTGCTGCACGGTCTGGCCGGCGCCAGGCAGGGCATGGAATTCTGTCACGGTGACGCCCTGCTCTCCAACGTCCTGCTGTCCCCGGCGGGTCCGGTGCTCGTCGACTGGGAGCACGCGGGCTGGTATCTGCCGGGCTACGACCTGGCGACGCTGTGGGCGGTGCTCGGGGACGCCCCGCTGGCGCGGCGCCGGATCAGTCAGCTCGCGCAGGCGAGCGGACCGGTGGCGCGGGACGCGTTCCTGGTCAATCTGATGCTCGTACTGACCCGGGAGATCCGCATGTACGAGACGGCGGTGCAGCGCGCGCTGCATGAGACGCCGGCGCCCGGTACCGGCCCGTCCGCCCACCCGTCGCCGTCCGCGCAGCAGAACGGTCTGACGCCGGCCGAGGAGCAGCGGCTGCTGCTGCGGCGGCTGCACGACGACTGCGCGATGGCCCGGCGGGCCGTACGCGCGGCGGTCGGGACCCGCTGACACGGCCGTACCGGACCCGCTGATACGGCCGTACCGAGCGAGAACGAAGAGCGCCGCGCGCCCCGTGGGACTCACGGGGCGCGCGGCGCGTCCGGCGTCACTCCCCGCCGCGCCCGGGCGCTCCCGTTCGCCCCCGTTCGCTCCCGGCGACGGATGTCTGATCATTGGTCCATTCCACTGACGCGCCGCAGGCCCGGACACCATCGCCGCGAAACTCCGTCATACCCACGCTGACGTGCGAAATCCGCTCCGTGCCCGATGATTGACGGATCGTCCGGAAGCCGATACCCCTGTAGTCCCAGTCGGCCCGGCAGACCCTGTCACGCACCACCCGTCACTGGAGGCTGCATTGCAAGGTTCCGTCCCCCCACGACCGAGATTCCCGCGTGGTCGCGCGCTGCGAGCGGGGGGTGTCGTGGCGTCCGCCGCGCTGCTGCTGCCCCTGGTCTCCGCCGCTCCGTCCGCCACGGCGGAACAGCCGGGATCCGCCGCGCTGCAACGTGAGTTCGCCGCCGCCGCCGAGCGGTACCAGGTGCCGCAGAGCGTGCTGCTGGGTGTCTCGTATCTCCAGTCCCGCTGGGACACGCACAGCGGCGCCCCCAGCGTCACCGGCGGCTACGGCCCGATGCATCTGACCGACGCCAGGACGGCGCTCGCCGACGCGCCGCACCACTCGGAGGGTACGGAGGACCCGCGCGGGGACTCCTCGCGCGCGGCGAAGACCGTCACCGAGGCGGCGCTGCCCAAGACCTCCGAACTGCCCGCCCGGCTGCGCACCCTGGACCGCGCCGCCGAGCTGACCGGGCTGCCCGCCAAGGAGCTGCGGCGGAGCCCCGCCGCCAATGTCCTGGGTGGCGCGGCGCTGCTGGCCGCGGCCCAACGGGAGCTGGGAGCGCCGCTGAGCGGCGATCCGGCCGACTGGTACGGAGCGGTGGCCCGGTTCTCCGGGGCGGACGACTCCGCGACCGCCACGACCTACGCCAATGATGTGTACGACGTGATCAGGAACGGCGAGCGCCGCACGACGGACAGTGGCCAGCGGGTGGCGCTGCGCGCGGCCCCCCGGGTATCCCCCGACACCTCGCAGACGGCGCGGCTCGGTCTGCGCACGGCCGACGCGGGGCGGGCCGAGTGTCCCGGCAAGGTCGCCTGCGAGTGGATCCCGGCGCCGTACGCGGAGTTCGGCGAGGGCGACTACGGCAACCACGACAAGGCCGACCGGCCGAAGTCCCAGTCGGTCGACTACATCATCATCCATGACACAGAGGGCTCCTGGGACACCACCCTCAAGCTGATCCAGGACCCGAAATATGTGTCGTGGAACTACACATTGCGCTCGTCCGACGGGCATATCGCCCAGCACGTGGCGACCGAGGACGTCGGCTGGCACGCCGGCAACTGGTACATCAACTCCAAGTCGGTGGGTCTGGAGCACGAGGGTTTCCTCGCCGCGCCGGACGCCTGGTACACGGAGGCGATGTACCGCACCTCCGCGCGGCTGGTCGGGTATCTGGCGAGGAAGTACGACATCCCGCTCGACCGTCAGCACATCCTGGGCCACGACAATGTGCCCGGCACGACCACCGCGCTGATCCCCGGGATGCATACCGACCCGGGCCCCTACTGGGACTGGGCGCACTACTTCCAGCTGCTCGGCAAGCCGTTCAGGGCGACCGCGGGGCCGGGCGCGTCCGTGGTCACGATCCGTCCGGACTACGCGGCCAACCAGCCGTCGTACACCGGCTGTGAGAAGGCGGGCCAGGCCTGCGCCCCGCACGGCTCGGGCGCCGTACGGCTGCACACGGCGCCGGCCGAGGACGCGCCGCTCGTCAAGGACATCGGGCTGCGGCCCGGCGGCCAGGACTCCACCATCGACGTCAACGACCTGGGGGCCCGTGCCTCGACCGGCCAGCAGTACGCGGTCGCCGGGCGCGAGCGCGACTGGACGGCGATCTGGTACCTCGGGCAGAAGGCCTGGTTCCACAACCCGCGTACGAGCCCGACCGCCGTGGGCGCCAAGGCGCCGGTGCTGACGCCGAGGGCCGGGCTGGCGGAGATCCCGGTGTACGGACGGGCCTATCCGGAGGCGGGGGCCTATCCGGAGGGGGTTCCGGTCCAGACGGTCTCGGCGTTCCCCTACAAGCTGCTCGCCGGCCAGCGCTATGTGGTGGGCGCCGAGGCTCCGAGTGAGTACTACTTCGCGCCGACCTTCGACACCGCCGGACACCGGGTGGTGCGGGGCAGGGACACGTACTACGAGATCCAGTTCGGGCACCGGGTCGCCTATGTGAAGGCGGCCGATGTGGAGGTGCGTCCGGCACGCTGACCAACCGGCGGGGGAATGCCGGGCGTCACCGGCCGCGGGGGAGCCGGTGACGCCCGGCGCATGTCTGTCCGGGTACGCGGGTCAGCGGCGCGGAGTCGTCAGTCTGGGAGTCGTCGGCCCGGAGTCAGTGGCGTGGAGTCAGTAGCGCAGGACGGCGGCGATCCGGTCGTGGGCGGCGAGCGCGTCGTCCGGGAGGAACACCACCTCGGCGCCGCTGTCCAGGGCGGCTTCCACGAGTTCGTCGACGATGTCCTCGCGTACGTCGGGCCCCGCGGTGGACCCGTCGTCCACCGGAATCAGATGGCCGTCGCTGACGCGGACCGTACGGCGGTAGTGCTCTTCGAGCGCGACCAGATCGGCCCGCTTCTCGCGTACCGACTCCCAGACCTCGTCGAGTCCGGCGGCGAAGGTGCGCCGGCCCTTGGCGTCGTCCAGCCGGGTCAGCACCTCGGCCTTCTGCCGGCGCGCGTACTCCTCGACCACGGGCCGGAGTTCCTTCATCAGGACGGGGGCCGGACCATCCGTCAGGCCGCCCTTGACCAGCCGTCCGACGGCCGTACGGGTGGCGTTGCCCGCCTCCTCCAGCAGGGCGAGCGCGGGGGCGAGGCCGACCAGGAGGAGCGGCCGGGGCCGGCGCGCCAGCACCGCGCCCATGGCCTCGTCGACGGACCGCAGAAAGCGGCGGGTCTCCTCGTCGGTGAAGGTGCTCGGGGTGTCGCCGATCCGTTCCTCGCGTTCGACGTCCCAGGTCTCCTCCGGCGGCGTCATGGGAAATCCGTTCTCGCGGTGCTCGCGCAGGGACTCACCTGACCCGCTCCAGAGCGTCGCGCGGTCGGCGGCGATCGCCAGCACCCAGAACGGCCGTGACTGCGCGGTGGCGGCCACGAGGTTCCGGGTCAGATACGTGTCGGAGAGTACGACGCGCTCGGGCACCTCGCGCGGCAGATACCAGACCCGGAACTCCCCGGCGTCGGCGAGCAGCAGCAGTCCGTCGAGCAGATGGCGCAGATCGACCTCGGCGACGGCCTTGTCGAGCTGTCCCTTGATGGCGGCGCGGGATCGCTTGTCCAGATCCGGTTCGCCCTCCAGCCGGCGTCCCGCCTCGGCGAGCAAATTGCGCAGCCGTACCGCGTCCTGCTCGTGGTGGTGCTCGCGGCGGTGCGTGGGCATCGTCAGGGACACGGCGGGATAGGCGCGCAGCGCTCGCAGTTCCCGCAGGACGTCGGGGTTCAGACCATTGCTGTCCATGCTGTCCCTTCGCTCGATGAAGGTCCGGCGGGCGGGCGGACAGCCGCGTGCCGGCCCCCCACTCGTGCATTCCATCTTGCGCGATTCCGCCCGGTTCCGCAGGAGAGGAGGGCCACCCGGCCCCACGTGCCCACCTGCCGTGAACATCGCGGGTCACTCACGGCACCGGCCTCGCGGGATCACACCACACCCTCGGGTGTGGCGCCCTCGATGGGGACCGCACCGGCCGTGAGGTCGTCGATCCGCGACAGATCCTCGGCGCTCAGCTCGACGTCCGCGGCCGCGGCGCTCGCCTTGATGTTGCCGCTGCTGCGCGCGCCGACGATGGCCACGTGCACGCCCGGCCGTGCGAGCACCCAGGCGATGGCCAGCTGCGCGACGGTAAGCCCGCGCTCCTGGGCGAACTCCGCCAGTCGCCGCACGATCGCCAGGTTCCGCTTCAGGGCGCCCCCGGTGAACGCCGTGGACTGGCTTCGCCAGTCGCTCTCCTCGAACGTCGTGTTCTCGTCGAAGCGGCCGGTGAGAAGACCGCTGGCGAGTGGACTGTAGGCCAGCACGCCGATGTTGTGCTCGATCGTGTAGGGCAGCACTTCCGCCTCGATGCCGCGGCGGAACAGGTGATACGGCGGTTGGAGCGTGTCCACCGGCCGTACCGCCGCGAATTCCGCCATCTGCCGGACGTCGTAATTGGACACGCCCGCGAATCTGATCTTGCCCTCGTCGACGAGGGCCTGCAGCACACCGGCTGTCTCCGCGGCGGGCACGGTGGGATCCGGCCAGTGCACCTGGTAGAGATCAATGGTCTCGACGCCCAGCGCACGAAGGCTCTGCTCCACGCCCTGGCGCAGGTAGTCCGCGGACGTGTCGCGCCCCCCTTCCGGCAGAACACCTCCCTTGGTCGCGATCACCACGCCCTCCCTGTCCCCGGTGATCTCGCCGCGCAGTGCCTTGCCCAGCAGACGCTCCGAGGCCCCGAAGCCGTAGGCCTGTGCGGTGTCGAAGAAGTTGATCCCGAGGTCGCGGGCCTCGTGGATGGCGTTGATGGCCCGGTCCTCGTCGAACGTGCCCCACTGCCCGCCGATCTGCCAGGTGCCGAAGGCGATGCGGGAGACCTGGAGGCCGGTAGCGCCGAGAGAGATCCGTTTCATGGCGGGCCGCCCTTCAAAAACATGCGTTTTGGCCTGCTTCTCCATGGTCAGGTCCAGCCGTCATCCTGTCCAACAGAAGAAAATGAACGCACCCAGTGGCGGAGCTTCTGAATCCCCAGGTCAGGACCCTGCCGGTGCCCCTCCCGGCGATGCTCGCCCCGTCGCGTCGTCCAGTACGCGCGCTCCTTCGGGGCGAACATCGCCGGTCACGGCGCCAGGTGGTCTGTCCCGTATCAGGGGGTGAACTCGTACGTCTGCCCCGCGGTCGCCCGGAAGGTCCGCTCACCGCCCGGCAGCAGCGTGCTGCGCAGGGTCAGGTTCGTCGTACGGCTCGCGCGCAGTGTGATCCGGCTCGCCCTGCCGCCGCTCCAGCTGATGTCCAGCGTGACGCCGCCGCGCGCCCGCAGCCCCGTCACCCGGCCGTTCGGCCAGGAGGCCGGCAGGGCGGGCAGGATCTCGATCGGGCCGTGCTGGCTCTGCACCAGCATCTCGGCGACCCCCGAGGTGGCACCGAAGTTGCCGTCGATCTGGAAGGGCGGGTGGGTGTCCCAGAGGTTGGGCAGGGTGGAGCTCTTGAGCTGCTCCGAGAGCATCTTGTGGGCGTGGTTGCCGTCCCGCAGCCGTGCCCAGAAGTTGATCTTCCACGCCTTGCTCCAGCCGGTCCCTCCGTCGCCGCGCGCGGTCAGCGAGACCTTGGCCGCCTCCGCCCATGTGCTGCCCGCGACGATCTGCCGGCCCGGGTGGAGGCCGAAGAGATGGGAGACATGGCGGTGGTCGTCGGTCCGGCTGTCGACGTCGGTCTTCCACTCCTGGAGCTGGCCCCAGGAACCGATACGGAGCCCGGGGTCGAGGTCGCGCAGAGCGGTCTGAAGCCGGGTACGGAAGTCGGGCGCGTCCCCCAGGGTTCTGGCGGCCTCCAGGGTGTTGGTGAACAGATCGTGCACGATCTGCTGGGACATCGCCGCGCCCACCGTGAAGTCCCCGTGCTCCGGTGAGTAGCTGGGCGTGACGACGAGCTTGCCGTCGCGCGGGTCGGTGCGGAGATTGGCGAGCCAGAACTCCGCGGCCTCCTTCATCACCGGGTAGGCGGTGGAGCGCAGATAGTCGGTGGAGCCATTGAACCTGTAGTGGTCGTAGAGCTGCTGGGTGAGCCAGGCCGCGGCCTCCGGGAACCAGAACGAGGTGGCCCAGTCGTGGACGCCCGTGAAGCCGAACGGGTTGGTCTCGTTCTGTACGACCCAGCCGCCCGAGCCGAAGATCTCCCGCGCGCTCACCCGGCCGGGCGCGCGCATCGCCTCGACGTAGCGGTCGTAGGGCGCTGTGGTCTCGGCGAGGTTGGTGACCTCGGCGAGCCAGTAGTTCATCTGGAGGTTGATGTTGACGTGATAGTCCGCCGACCAGGGCGGGTTGGTGACGTTGTTCCACACGCCCTGGAGGTTCGCGGGCAGGGAGCCGGCCCGCGATGAGGCGATCAGCAGGTAGCGGCCGTACTGGAAGAACAGCGCTTCGAGCGCCCGGTCGGCGGCGCCGGCGCCCCCCGTGTACTGCGTCAGGAGCTGATTGGTGGGCAGGTCGGGCAGTTGCTGGCCGATATCGAGCGAGACCCGGCCGAAGAGCGCGCCGTGGTCGTTCACATGGGCGGTGCGCAGGGCGTCGTACGAGCGGGCGGCGGCCGCGTCGACCGCGCCGGTGACGGCTCCGTGCGGGTCGGCGCCCCGGTAGCTCGGATAGGTGTCGGCGTAGTCCGTACCGGCGGCGAGGACGAACCAGGCGCTGTTGGCGCCGATGACGGTGAGGCTGCCGTTCGCCCCCGCGCTGACCTGGCCGCCATCGGTCCGTACCCGGATCTGGGTCTCGAACCGCATCCCGTTGTCCTGGAGCGCGCCCCTGACGGTGAGCCGGTCACCGCTCGCCGTGGCGGTGAAGTCGGCGCGCGGCGAGGTGTAGCGCAGGGTGAAGCCGATCTTTCCCGGCTGGTTGGCGGAGAACCGGCCGACGATGACCTTGCCGGGGTAGGAGGCGAAGAACTCCCGTGTGTACGCGACGCCTTGGTGGGTGTACGTGACGGCGGCGAGCGCGGACGCGAGGTCGAGGGTACGGCGGTAGGAGCCGTCGGGGGCCGACGGGGCGCCCGGTACGGCCAGTTCCAGATCGCCCAGTACCTGGTACGCGCCGAAGCCGTGCTTCGGCTGGCCGAGTTCGGCGGCGACGGCTTCCGGGGTGAGTTTGCCCTCGGTGTCGAGGCGCCGCTGTACGGAGGCGAGCACCCCGGGCCGGGGCTGGGTCCAGTTGCCGTGGTCGTATCCGCCGGCGGCCCCGGGGCCGCCGGTCCACAGGGTCTTCTCGTTGAGGGTGAGGCGCTCGGTGGCGAGGGTGCCGAACACGCTCGCACCGAGCGCACCACTGCCGATGGGCAGCGACTCGCGCTCCCAGTCGGCGGCGGGTGTGTGATACCTGAGCGTCAATTCATCGGAGGGGTTAACGGCGGCTGCGGCTCCGGATATCGCCGGAATACCCAGCGTCAGGGCGCCCGTTACCCCGAGCGCGGACTTGATCGTGGTTCTGCGGCTCATCCCAGGGGTCATGGCAGGCACGGTAAAAGTCCGATGACTGAAATGGCAAGGGACATGACAAATTCGCTCCCGCCGGTACGGACCCGGCCGATTACCGGCCGGTCATCCATAGCGTGCGGGAGCGATCGGCTACTGGCTCAGCCCTGCTGGAACAGCTCCGCGGGCAGCGGCTTCAGCAGTGCGTAGAGATCGTCCGTGATCGGCCGGTCCCAGCTGGCGATGGTCACCAGCACATCGTCGCTGCGGTCGAACTGCACGCAGGAGATCCGGCTTTCCGAGAGCTTGAGGCGGCGCACGATCAGGAGGTTGTCCCCCTGCATCACCGGGATGTCCTCGGCGCCGGTCACCTCGACCGGCTCCTCGTTCTCCAGCGCCAGCAGCAGCTGGGCCACCTCGAACGGAATCTGCCCGTCGGCCAGCTCGCGGGCGGGCGACCCCGCGGGCAGGTTCCCGATGATCATCGCGGGCCCGCGGCCACCGAACAGGTCGTACCTGAGGAAGACACCCTGGCAGCTGCCATCGGGCGCGGGCAGCAGCCCCGCCCCCAGATTGCCGGGCCAGTCACCCGGGTCCATGGCCAGGACATCGAAGTCCGGGCCCGCGGGTGTGGCGGCGCTGCGGCGGCGGAGAAAGGACATCCCACCATGGTACGGGTTCGCGTCACTTCACCGGAGCCGGCCGCCCACGCTCCGTCAGCCGGGCGGAACGCCGTCACATCTGTCAGGTGAGGTCGAACTCCCCGTCGCGCGCGTTGATCACGAAGGCCCGCCACTCGGCCGGGCTGAAGATCAGCGACGGGCTCTCCGGCCGGCCGCTGTTGCGCATGGCGATGAACCCCTCCACGAAGGCGATCTGGACGTCACCCGTACCCCGGCTGCTCGACTGCCAGTCCGCGTTGCTCAGATCGAGTTCCGGCTTCTCCCAGCCCGAAAGCGGCTTATGGGTGGTGGTGCTCTCAGCCACGTCCTGCTCCTCCCGCTGCGTCGTCCCGGGGCCACCCTATCGACCGGCGCCGGTCCCGGACAGGCCGCGGCGCGAGGCCCGGGCGGGGCGGTTCATGGCCGGCCGGCCGAGCCGGGCGAGCGGCGCGGCGCCGTCATCCGCGCCGTGTCCAGCCGTAGTTCGCCGCACACCGGGGACTGGCGGGGCCGGGGTTCCCGTACCGCCGGGGCCGGGGTTCCCGTGTCCGCGCGCGGACACCCCGGCCGGAGCACGGGGAATCGCCGCATGGGTCGCGTCGCGGCTCTTGACGCTCGTCGGCACTCCTGAATTACTGATCCCGGGACGATCAACCGAATGATCGGTCGATCAGACGTCCGCATTGTCCGAGGGACCGGGAGAGCGCCCATGACACCTCTGCTGGACGCGGCGGAACAGCTCAGCCGCGAGGAGCTGGCCGTACTGCAACTGGAGCGGCTGCGCGCCACGCTGCGCCACGCCTACGAGAACGTCGCCCATTACCGGACGGCCTTCGACCGGGCGGGGGTACGTCCCGAGGACTGCCGTTCGCTCGCCGATCTGGCGCGCTTCCCCTTCACCGCCAAGGCCGATCTGCGGGACAACTATCCGTTCGGGATGTTCGCCGTGGATCAGTCGGAGGTACGGCGCGTCCACGCCTCCAGCGGCACCACGGGCCGGCCGACCGTCGTCGGATACACCCAGCGGGATCTGGACACCTGGGCCGATGTGGTGGCCCGCTCGATCCGGGCGGCCGGCGGACGCCCGGGGCACAAGGTCCATGTGGCGTACGGCTACGGGCTCTTCACCGGCGGCCTCGGTGCGCACTACGGCGCCGAACGGCTCGGCTGCACGGTGATCCCCGCGTCCGGGGGCATGACGGCCCGCCAGGTCCAGCTGATCCAGGACTTCCGCCCCGAGATCATCATGGTGACGCCCTCGTACATGCTGACGCTGCTCGACGAGTTCGAGCGCCAGGGCGTGGACCCCCGTACGACCTCCCTCCAGGTGGGCATCTTCGGCGCCGAGCCCTGGACGGAGGAGATGCGGCGCGAGATCGAGGAGCGGTTCGCGATCGACGCGGTCGACATCTACGGACTGTCGGAGGTGATGGGCCCGGGGGTCGCCCAGGAGTGTGTGGAGACCAAGGACGGTCTGCACATCTGGGAGGACCACTTCTATCCGGAAGTGGTCGATCCGTTCACCGGGGAGGTACAGCCGGACGGCGCGGAGGGCGAGCTGGTCTTCACCTCGCTCACCAAGGAGGCTATGCCGGTGATCCGCTACCGGACCCGGGACCTCACCCGGCTGCTGCCCGGTACGGCGCGGGTCTTCCGCCGGATGGCGAAGATCACCGGCCGGTCCGACGACATGGTGATCCTGCGCGGGGTGAACCTCTTCCCCACCCAGATCGAGGAGATCGTGCTGCGTACGCCGGGGGTGGCCCCGCACTTCCAGCTCCGGCTGACCCGCGAGGGCCGGATGGACGCGCTGACGGTACGGGCCGAGGCCCGCGCCGAGGCGACCTCCGCGCAGCGCGCGGACGCGGTGCGGGCGATCGCCGCGGCCGTCAAGGACGGGGTCGGGGTCTCGGTGGCGGTGGAGGTCGTGGATCCGGAGACCCTGGAGCGCTCGGTGGGCAAGATCAAGCGGATCGTGGACCTCAGGAGCCGCTGAGGCGGTCCCGCAGCTCACGTTTGAGGATCTTCCCGCTGGCGTTGCGCGGCAGCGCCGCCATGAACACGATCCGCTTCGGGGCCTTGAAGTGGGCAAGCTTCTCGCGGGCGTGGGCGAGGAGTTCGGCCTCGGTGACCTCGCCGCGCGGGACGACGACGGCGGTGACGGCCTCGATCCAGCGGTCGTCGGGCAGCCCGACGACCGCGGTCTCGGCGACGCCGGGGTGGGTGTAAAGAGCGTCCTCGACCTGCCGGGAGGCCACCAGCACCCCACCGGAGTTGATGACGTCCTTCACCCGGTCGACCACCGTGTAGTAGCCCTCGGTGTCCCGCACGGCGAGATCCCCGGAGTGGAACCAGCCGTCGCGGAACGCCTCCGCCGTCTCCTCCGGCTTGTCCCAGTACCCCGCGCAGAGCTGCGGCGACCGGTACACGACCTCGCCGGCCGTACCGTCCGGAACCTCCTCGCCGCTCTCGTCGACGACCCGTGCCTCGACGTGCCGGACGGGCCTGCCGCAGGAGTCCATCCGGCCCTCGTGCTCGTCGGGTCCGAGGACCGTGGCGAGGGGGCCGATCTCGCTCTGTCCGAAGCAGTTGTAGAAGGCGAGCGAGGGCAGCTGTGCGCGCAGCCGTTCCAGTACGGGCACCGGCATGATCGAGGCGCCGTAGTACGCCTTGCGCAGCGCGGTCAGATCGCGCGTGGTGAACTCGGGGTGCCGCGAGAGACCGATCCATACGGTGGGCGGTGCGAAGAGGCTGTCGGCGCGGCCCACGCCGACGAGTTCGAAGATCGTCTCCGGGTCCGGTGCGTCCAGGATGGTGTTCTCCGCGCCGACCGCGAGATACGGCAGCAGGAAGACATGCATCTGGGCGGAGTGGTAGAGCGGCAGTGAGTGGACCGGCCGGTCGCTCTCCCGCAGATCCAGGGCGGTGATGGCGCTGGCGTACGCGTGCACCTGGGCGCGGTGCGTCATCATGGCGCCCTTGGGCAGCGCGGTGGTGCCCGAGGTGTAGAGCAGCTGGGACAGCTCGCGCGGGTCGCCGGCGCGTTCGTACGGCCTCGGCGTGGCCAGCGCGGCGAGCAGCGAGTCGTCGGTGTCGCGCAGAGCGCGGACCGGGACGCCCCCGGCGACCCGTCCGGCGAGGCCCGGATCCGCGAGGACGAGCGCGCTGCCCGACTGCTTCACGAGGTAGCCGAGATCGTCGCCGGTGAGGTGCTGATTGACCGGTACGTGGACGAGCCCGGCCCGCGCGCAGGCGAGGTAGGCGATCAGATAGACGTCCGAGTTATGCCCGTAGGACGCCACCCGGTCGCCGTCCGCGAGACCGTGTCCGCGCAGCTCGGCGGCGGCGGTGGAGACGGCCGCGTCCAGCTCCGCGTAGGTCCAGGTACGGTCCGCGTACCGTACGGCCACGCGGTCGGGCACCCGGGCCGCGGTACGCCGCACCACACCGTCGACCGTGCTTTCGAGCAGTGCCCGCAGGGGGTCGTCGGGCTCCGGCGCGGTGTGGTCCTCGGTGTTCATGGCGCGATCCTCCGGGCGGTCACGCGACGGGTCAATCCCCCGGACCGGCCCGCCCGGGTCACGGGCTGATGGCGAGGAAGACGAACGCGGCGAAGATCCCCAGATGCACCCCGCCCTGGAGCAGGGTGGCCCGGCCCGGGGCGATGGTCAGGGCGCCCACCACCACCGTCAGCGCGAGCAGCACCATATGGATGGCGCTCAGCCCGAGCACCAGTGGCCCGCTCAGCCAGATCGAGGCGAGCGCGATGGCCGGGATCGTCAGACCGATGCTCGCTATCGCGGAGCCGAGCGCCAGATTGAGGCTCGTCTGCACACGCTCGCGGCGGGCCGCGCGTACGGCGGCGAGGGTCTCGGGCAGCAGCACCAGCAGGGCGATGACCACCCCGACCACGGCCTGTGGCAGCCCGGCCGACTCCACACCCGACTCGATGGTGGGGGACACCGCCTTCGCGTCCCCGACTACGGCGATCAGCGCCACGACCAGCATCACCAGGCTCAGGACGGTCGCGCGACGGGTGGGCAGCGGGGCGTGCGAGTCCTCCTCCCGCACGTCTCCCTCCTGGGTGACGGGCAGGAAGTAGTCGCGGTGACGCACGGTCTGTACGGCGACGAAGAGCCCGTACAGGACGAGTGAGGCGACCGCGGCGAAGCCCAGCTGCGCGGACGAGAACTCCCGGCCCGGCTTGCTGGTGGTGAACGTCGGGATCACGAGCGTGAGTGTGGCCAGGGTGGCGACGGTGGCCAGTGCGGTGCCCGTGCCTTCGGCGTTGAAGACGGCGACCCTGCTGCGCACCGCCCCGACCAGCAGACAGAGGCCGAGAATGCCATTGCAGGTGATCATGACAGCGGCGAAGACCGTGTCACGGGCGAGCGAGGCGGTCTTGTCGCCGCCGTCGATCATCAGCGTGACGATGAGCGCCACCTCGATGACCGTGACCGCGACGGCGAGGACGAGTGAGCCGAACGGCTCCCCCACCCGGTGGGCGACCACCTCGGCGTGGTGCACGGCCGCGAGCACGGCGCCCGCGAGACAGAGGGCGACGAGCGCGACCGCGAAGCCGGCCAGGCTGCGACCCCAGCTGAGCACCAGCGCGACCACCGCGAGCAGTGGCACCACCACGGTCCACTGGGACACCAGTGACCTGATGCCGATGCTCGTCCTCATGCGCCACACGCTGCCAGAGGTACTGGTGGTACGCGCGGCGGCGGCGCCGTACGGCGAATCTGTCCCGTCGCTCGTGATGCGGTGTCAGCTCCGCTGTGGTAAGAGGTCCTGACAGGACCCAGGTCCTTCCGGCGGACACGCCCTGGGCCGTGTGTGAGAAGCGACGTTCAGGGGAGGGCTGCCGCATGGCGGAGCACCGGGCGGGCGGACGGGGAGCGAGCGGTACGGAGGGCGGCGGCGTGGGGAACGGCGCGCGAGACGGCGCGGGTGACGGCGCGGGTGACGGCGCGCGGAGCGGTCCGCGGGCCGGTGGGATGAGCCGGCGCAGGCTGGGCGGCGGGGTGCTGGCCCTGGGCGGGGCGCTGGCCGTGGCGCCGATCCCGTTCGCCGAGGGCGCGGCCCGCGCCACCACGCCCGGTTCGGACGGCGCCTCCGGTGGCGCGCGACGGACGACGCTGCGGCACGGCTCCGCCGAGCGGGCCGGTCTCCTCCCCGGTCAACTGGACCGGCTGGTCGACGACGCGGCGGCGTTCCTCGGCCCCTCCCCCACGCACCCCTGGTACGCGGGCGCCGTACTGCTCGCCGGGCGCGGGGGTACGGTCGCCCTGCACCGGCCGCTCGGTGCGGCCGTGCGCTACGCGGCGTACGACGAGAAGACCGACACCGGAGTGGAGCTGCCCCCCGAGCGTCGGATCGCGATGACCGAGGACACGGTCTTCGATCTCGCCTCCCTCTCCAAGCTGTTCACCTCGATCCTCGCCGTCCAGCAGATCGAGCGCGGAGCACTGGAGCTGCCGGCGCGCGTCAGCACGTATCTCCCCGAGTTCGGGCGGGCGGGCAAGCAGGACGTGACCGTGCGCCAGTTGCTGACGCACACCTCCGGCTTCCGCGCCTGGGTCCCGCTCTATACGGCGCCGACGTACGAGGGCAAGCTCCAGCTGCTGTGGAACGAGGCTCCGGTGACCCCGCCCGGCACGGCCTATCTTTACTCGGACCTCAATCTGATCTCGCTCCAGCTGATCCTGGAGCGGATCACCGGTCACACCCTGGACGCCCTGCTCCGCGACGAGATCACCGCGCCGCTCGCGATGCACCGCACCCGCTTCAACCCGCCCGCGTCCTGGAAACCGGGGATCGCCGCCACCGAGGACGCGCGTCGGCCGTGGTCGGGGCTCGACCGGGGGCTGGTGTGGGGTGAGGTGCATGACGAGAACGCGTACAGCCTCGGCGGGGTCGCGGGCCACGCCGGGATCTTCTCCCGCGCCTGGGACCTGGCGATCCTCGCCCGTACGCTGCTGAACGGCGGCGCGTACGGGCGGGCCCGGATCCTGCGGCCCGAGTCCGTGGAGCTGATGTTCACCGACTTCAACTCCGGGTTCCCCGGCGACGCCCACGGACTGGGCTTCGAGCTGTACCAGCACTGGTACATGGGCGCGATGGCCACCCCGAGCACGGCGGGCCACACCGGGTTCACCGGCACCAGTATCGTTCTCGACCCGACGACCGACTCCTTCCTGATCGTGCTCGGCAACTCGGTACACCCCGTGCGGAGCTGGCGGTCCGGCAGCGCGCCGCGCGTCGCGGCGGCCGACCGGATGGCGCGGGCCGTCGCGGTGCGGCCCGCGCACGGCCGTACCGCGTGGTTCTCCGGCATGGCGGGCGCCACGACGGCCACGCTGACGCTTCCCCCGGTCACGGCCCGCGCCGGAGTGCTCCGCTGTTCGCTGTGGTGGGACACCGAGCCGGACGCGGACGGGCTGTTCCTGGAAGCGTCGGCCGACGCCGGGAGCGGTTGGCGGCCGGTGCCCTTCACGACCGTACGCACCGGGCAGGAGCCGCTGGCACACCCGGCGGGTTCGGCCACGGGCTGGTCGGAACGCCGCTGGCACCGGCTGACCGCGGATCTGGCGGCCTGGCGGGATACGGAGGTGCGGCTGCGCTGGCGGTACACGACGGACCGGCTGTACGTGGGGCGGGGCGCGTATGTGGACGGGCTACGGGTCGAGGACGGCGGGCGCCCGGTCTTCGACGAGGCCCGGCGGAAGGACGCGGCGCGTATCGAGGCGGTCGGCTGGGTGGCGTCGGAGGACTGACCCCCAGCGGCCCGTGGCGGCCCACCCCCTACGGGTACCGGGACTCAGCGGCCCCTGGTGCCGTGCTGCTGGCGCAACGCGGCGACCTGGCGGTACAGCTCCACCGCCTCCGCTCCCCGCCCCAGCTGTTCCAGGCAGTGCGCCTCGTCGTTCCTGGCCGCCAGGGTGTCCGGGTGTACGGGGCCAAGGACCCGGTGCCGCGCCTCGGCGACCCCGCGGTAGACGGTCAGTGCCTCGGGCCAGCGGGCCAGCCAGCCCAGGCCGACGGCGATCTCCCGACGGCTGACGAGGGTGTCGGGGTGGTCGGGGCCGAGGACCCGCTCCCGGGCCGCGCACACCTCATGGGCCTCCGCCAGCGCCTCGTCCCAGCGGGCGAGCCGGCCCAGATTGACCCCGAAGCCGTGCCGGGCCCGCAGGGTCTCCGGATGCAGCGGCCCCTGGATACGGACGCGGTCGGCGACGAGCCCGCGGTACAGATCCAGCGCCTCCTCGCTGCGGCCGAGCCGCCCCAGGCTGATGCCGATCTCGTAGCGCGCGGAGAGCGTGTCGGGGTGGTCGGGGCCCAGCGCGCGGGCGCGGACGGCGGCCACCTCACGGTAGCCGGCCAGCGCCTCCGGCCAGCGGCCGAGCCGCCCCAGCGCGTAGGCCACCTCGTACTGGCTGACCAGGGTGTCGGGATGGTCGGCGCCGAGCACCCTGGCGCGGGCCACGGCGACCGAGTGGGCCAGCCGGTACGCGTCCTCCAGGCGTCCGAGACGGCTGAGGTTGTACGCCAGGTTGTGGCGGCAGCGCAGGGTGTCGGGATGGTCGGGACCCATCGTGCGCTCGCGGGAGGCGAGCACCGCGGCGAACACGTCGTGGGCCTCGAAGTGCCGGCCGAGCTGCCCCAGCACGTACGCCATCTCCTGGCGGGCGGCGAGCGTGTCCGGGTGGTCCGGGCCCAGCGCGCGGGCGCGCCCCTCCGCGACGCGGGTGAACTCGCGCAGCGCGTCCGCCGTACGCCCGGTCCTGCTGAGCGTGAACCCGACCTCGTACCGGCTGGCGAGGGTGTCGGGGTGGTCGGGGCCCAGGGCGTGCTCACGTTCCGCGGCGACCGCGCGGTGCACCTCGCCCGCCTCCTCCCAGCGGCCGAGCCGGCCGAGGCTCAGACCGGCGTTGTGCCGGCTGACGAGGACCGCCAGCTGCTCGGGGGACGGGGTGGGCCGCGCGGCGGCCGGATACGTTCCGGTGGTGGCGCGCGGATCGGCCGGGCGGGTCCACTCGCCGGTGAGGCCCGCGCTGTGGTCGGGCGGGGTGGGCCGCAGCACGGACACACCGGTCGCCTTGTGGCCGGTGGTCATGGAGAGGGCCCAGGACGGCAGCCGGGATCCGTCCGCCGGCGCCCCCGAGCCGCCCGGGTGGTAGGGCACGGGACCCCCGTCAGGCGCCGGGAACGCCGGGAGTACGTGCGAACCGGTGCTCCCCAGGACCGTGCCCGCCGGGCCGGGGGCCGTGCGCGCGGCGCCGATCCTGCGCCGCAGATCCCCCGCGTCGGCGGGCCGCTCCTCCGGAGTCTTGGCCAGCAGATCGAGGACGAGCCGGTCGAAGAACTCCGGCAGTTCCGACCGGTGCTTGCGCGGCGGCTCCGGGATCGTGTCGCGGTGGCCGACCAGTACCGACCAGGCGTCGCCCAGGTCGAACGGCGGGGCGCCGGTGGCGATCTCGTACAGCACGCACCCCAGCGAGTAGAGATCGCTGCGGTGGTCGACCTGGCCGGCGCCGATCTGCTCGGGCGACATGTAGTGCGGGGTTCCCATCGCGATGCCCGTGCCGGTCAGCCGCGAGGTGAAGCCGATGTCATGGCCGAGCCGTGCGATACCGAAGTCGCAGATCTTCACCGTGCCGTCGGTGAGCCGCATGATGTTGGCGGGCTTCAGGTCGCGGTGGATGATGCCCTGGCCGTGGGTGTACGCGAGGGCGTCCGCGACCTGCTCCGCGATGTCGACGACATGGGGCACCGGCAGCGGATGCTGTTCGTTGTCCTCAAGCAGCTGGCTGAGGTTGCGTCCGTCGAGCAGCTCCATCACGAGATAGAGCACGCCGTTGTCCTCGCCGAAGTCATGGACGACGGTGACGCCCCGGTGCTGGAGCGCGGCGGCGACCCGCGCCTCCCTGCGGAACCGCTCCCGCATGATCCGGGCGAACGACTGGTCCTGCTGCGGGCCCAGCGGCTTGAGGCACTTGACCGCGACCTGTCTGCCGAGCGATTCGTCGAGAGCCCGCCACACCTCGCCCATGCCCCCGCGCCCGATCAGATCGAGCAGCCGGTAGCGGCCCTGGATCAGCCTGGTGTCCGCCATCGCGTGCTGTCGCCCCCGTCACCTCGCTGCGCCCTCCCCGGCCCGTCCAGTATGGCCGCACCGTCCTGGAGTGTGTACGGGGCGGGACGGGTGTCGGGGCCGAGGGCGTGTCTTCAAAGTAGCGGCGTCCGCCTGAAGGGCGGGCCTGGCGGCGTCCGGTGCGTGCGATCGCAAGGCGGAGGGTCTCCCCAGTACTGGACGTACTGGGGAGACCCCGACAACGCGGCGAGCGTGCCAGGTGTCGCGAGCCAGGCGGGATTTGTCAGACAGAGCCTAGCCTGGCCATTGCCCGGACCCAACGGGGTGTTCGGCCCGGTCTCCCGCCAGGACGGGCGGACCCGCGCGCGGCGTTGCAGGATGGCAGCATGCTGTTGGCACCGCTCGCGCATGTCTCCCGGGAGGTCGCCGAGACGTCGGCGCGCTCCCGGAAGATCTCCCTGCTGGCCGGACTCTTCCGTACAGCGGGACCCGAGGACGTGCCCATCGTCATTCCGTATCTGGCCGGGCGGCTGCCGCAGGGCAGGATCGGCGTCGGCTGGAACGCGCTGAGGGACCCGCCCGCGCCGGCGGACCGCGCCACGCTGACCGTGCATCGCGTCGACGCCGTGTTCACCGCCCTCGCGGCCGTGGCGGGCCGCGGGGCGCAGGGCGAGCGCCGACGGCTGGTCCAGGAGTTGCTGGGCGCGGCCACCGACGAGGAGCAGCGCTTCCTGGTGGGGCTGATCTCCGGCGAGGTGCGCCAGGGCGCGCTGGACGCCGTCGCAGTCGAGGCGCTGGCGGAGACGTCGGGTGCGCGGGCCGCCGCGGTGCGCCGGGCGGTGATGCTGGCCGGCTCCCTCCAGCAGGTGGCGGAGCGGCTGCTGGCGGAGGGGCCGCGGGTGCTGGAGGAGTTCCTGCTGACGGTGGGGCGGCCCGTACTGCCGATGCTCGCGCAGAGCGCGGCGAGCGTCGCGGAGGCGATCGGCCGGCTCGGGGAGTGCGCCGTCGAGGAGAAGCTGGACGGCATCCGGGTGCAGGTGCACCGGGACGGGCCTACGGTACGGGTCTTCACCCGCACGCTCGACGACATCACGGACCGGCTGCCCGAGGTGACGGCGATCGCCCTGGAGCTGCCGGGCGACCGTTTCGTGCTGGACGGCGAGGTCATCGCGCTGGACGCGGAGGGGAGGCCGAGGCCGTTCCAGGAGATCGCGAGCCGGGTCGGCTCGCGGATGGACGTAGCGTCCGCGGCGGCGGCCGTGCCGCTGTCACCCGTCTTCTTCGACGTCCTCGCCACCGGGGGCGAGGATCTGCTGGAGATGTCGTGCGCGGAGCGGCATGAGGTGCTGGCGCGGCTGGTCCCCGAGCCGATGCGGGTACGGCGGATCGTGGTCACCGGCACGGCCCGGGAGGAGGGGCGGGCCGCCGAGGCGTTTCTCCACGACACCCTGGCCCGGGGCCATGAGGGCGTGGTGATCAAGGCGCTCGACACCCCCTACAGCGCGGGCCGGCGCGGGGCGGGCTGGCTGAAGGTGAAGCCGGTGCACACCCTGGATCTCGTGGTGCTGGCCGCGGAGTGGGGGCACGGCAGGCGCACCGGCAGGCTCTCCAATCTGCATCTGGGCGCGCGACGGCAGGACGGCTCGTTCGCGATGCTCGGCAAGACGTTCAAGGGGCTGACGGACCAGATGCTGGAATGGCAGACGGAGCGTCTGCGGGAACTGGCGGTCCGTGACGACGGCTTCACCGTGACCGTACGGCCTGAACTGGTGGTCGAGATCGCGTACGACGGACTCCAGCGGTCGTCCCGCTATCCGGCGGGGGTGACGCTGCGCTTCGCGCGGGTGGTCCGCTACCGCGAGGACAAGGCCGCCACGGAGGCGGACACGGTCGAGGCCGTCCTCTCGGCGCACGGCCGGGATGTGGCGGAGCGCGGCTGACAGGGCGGGAGCACGGGACGAGAGGACCGCGAACCCCCGGGGACCGCGGGTCGCGATGCCGCGAGCCCCGGGGCCGCGCATCGGGTCGCCGCGAGCCCCGGGGCCGGTGAGCGGAACCGGCCCCGGGACGTGTGCGGCTCCCCGGCTCCCCGGCTCCCCGGCTTCCCCTGGCTCCCCGGCTCAGCCGCGCGGGACGACGGTCGCGAGCACCGTCGGCAGCGCGCGCCAGTCCGCCGAGATCAGGCTGGCGTTCCGCTGAGCCAGCAGGGTCAGCCGGTCGCGGGCCTGCTGCTCGGTGGGGTTGGTGCCGTCGATGGCCGGCGGCACGTTATGGGCGTCCGTCATCAGCAGGAAGTAGTTCCGCTGCGCGTACCAGGCGGTGTCGATTCCGCCGGCCGCGTACGTGGCGGCGTCGCCGTCGAAGAAGACGAACCAGGGCCTGATCGTCGTGTCCGTGTAGCGGGTGCGCGGATCACCGGCGGTGGCGTTGTGGACGGCGGGGAAGGCCGCGGCCTCGCTCAGCCGGCCCGCCGCCTTGAGGTCACGCAGATAGGTGGCGTACTCACGGTCGGTCCACAGGGTGTCGAGCGGGTTCTGCTCCTCCACCGTGCCGGGGATCAGCTCGACGATGAACTTGCCGGCCATCTGCGCGCGCGTCGGCCAGGCACCGGCCTGGGCCGCCTGGTCGAGGTCGGCGCGGTCGCCCACCAGGTCGGCGGGACGGTAGAGGGCGTCGCCGAGCTTGCTGTTGAGCAGCGCGTCCAGGGCGGCGGGGCCACGGCCGCCCTGCCCCTGGAAGCCGTCCTTCATCTCGATCTTGATGACGATCGGCCGGTGGTTCCGGTTGGCGTCGTGCCAGGTCTTGATGTCGGTCAGGCAGCCGGCCAGATCGCGGTTCTTCGCGTTGGTCCGCAGCTGGCTCACCGTGGTGGCGTTGGCGCAGTTGTTGTCATTGCCCAGCGGATTGCTGTGGGACACACGCCAGGAGGCGCCGAACACATTGGTCCACACGTCGAGTTCGAGCATCCCGGCTCCGGAGTCCAGCGCGTCCGCGAAGTACGGGAAGGCGGCCTTCTCGTACGCGTTGTGGACACCGACCCCGGTGGTGGAGGCGTACGGCAGCGCGCCCGGGTCGGCGGCGCCGGCCGACGTGGTGGTGAGGGCGAGCACGGCGACGGCGCCGGCCGCCACCGTGGTGCGAAGGAGCTTTGCCATATCCCTTGTTCCTCCCGTTGCGCATGTCTTGGGCATGTCAACCGAGAGGGAGCGTAGGCGAGTTCGGTGACGGGCGGGAGGACGCGAGCTTACGGATGTGATCAGCGGGAGCGGGGTACGGCAGCGAGAAACGCGCCCCGCCGCTCGGTCGCGGTGGAGCGCGCTCGGTGCGCGAGGCGCGTGGTGGGAGGTGAGAAGCGGGAGGTGAGAAGTGGGAGGTAGGAAGTGCGGGGGGGGTGGGAGGTGGGGGACTCGGTGGCTGTCGCGGTCGCGCTACGACAGCCGCGGCGCGGCTACGGCAGCTGCTCCTCGATGGCCGCGCGACCCCTCTCCGCGAGCCGCCGCCTGGCCCATTCGATGTTCTCAGGGGTGAGATCGCGGCCGGAGGCCAGCGCGAGATCTTCGGCCGTGACCTCGTCGTACGCGCCGGTGTGCAGCAGCCGGTCGGGGGTCACGCTCTCGGGCTCCGGTCGCGCCGTGGACTCTGCGTTCATGCCGCCTCCTCGTTCATCCGGTGTTCGCCATTCTCGTGCCCGCCGGGCCCCGCCGCATCCCCGGTACGCGGCGGCGCCGAGGGTCGTGCCGTCATCGCGGAGGCAGCGGATCACCCCGCCGGGCGGGTCCGGGAGGCGGACTGCCGCCCGAGCAGTTCCGCCAGCCCCCTGCGGGTGGCCGCCAGCACCACCCGGTCCCTGGCGTGCAGCACATAGCCGGGGTGCAGATCCCAGACCAGCCCGGCCGGCCGCCGCTCCTCATGATCGAGCCGGGTGTCCGCGAGATCGGGCACCCGGTCCCCCGGCGCCGCCGTGTCCAGCGCGATGACACGCCAGGCACCCGGTCGGAACACCTCCGCGACCGTGCGCCCCTCCAGCCTCGGATGTCCCGCCACATCGATGGCGGCCATCAGCAGCACCTTGCGTTCCACCGGGATGGCCCCGAGGATCTGGCGCCCCATCATGGCGATGGCGAAGGCGGGGGCCGCCAGGGTGGAGACGCTGCGGCTGCGGGTGAGCGCCCCGGGATGCGCCGCGCGCAGGGTGCGGTAGACGGCGGTCGCGAAGTCGTCGTCGTACAGCCGCAGCGCCACCCGCAGATCGGGCGCGACGGAGCGCGCGTACAGCGCCGCTTCGAGATTGGTGGTGTCGACGCTGGTGAGGGCGAGCAGGGCGTGCGCGCGCTCGATCTTGGCCGCCTCCAGCACTCCTTCCTGGGTCACATCGCCCAGGACGGTCGGCACCCGCAGGCTGCGCGCGAGCGCGATCCCGCGCGCGTCGGGGTCCTCCTCGACGCACACCACGGGGATGCCCAGCTCACGCAGGCGTACGAGCACCCGGCTGCCGATCTTGCCGAGTCCGAGGAGTACGACATGACCGGAGATGCCGCGCGGCGGCCGGCGCAGCGCCGACGCCGTACGGAACGTGCCCAGCGCCTCCAGGACCGCCGCCAGCACCACGGGCAGCAGCAGGATTCCGGTGACCATGGCGAGGAGCTGCATGACCTGCCGGGGCGCGGGCTCACCCACGGCGGGATCGCCGATCGCGAAGAGATCGAGCAGTGTCAGATACATCGCGCCCAGCGGATGGGCTTCGGTGACCAGCGACGAGACGACCGCGAGGGCGAGTACGGCGGCGATGATCCCGGCGAAGGACCACCGCAGCCGGCGGGAGAACAGTGAGGCGAGCGGGGCACCGCGGCCCACGAGCCGGCGCGGCGGCAGGTCGGGAGCGGCGTGCGAGACGGCTTCCAGTACGACCGTGCCGCGTCCGGTGGCGGCCGCGGCGCTCGCGTCGTCGGGCAGCAGTCGCGGGCCGTCCTGGCCGCTGTTGTCCGAACCCTCCGCCCCCGCCGGATCGTTGGTGGTGGCGGAGAGCAGGGCGAGCGTGCACAGCCCCGGGTCGGCGATCTCGCCGGGCCCCGGCGGGTTGCGCTCCACGGCTCGCAGCAGCAGCCCGTCGGCACGTACCACCTTGCTGGTCCCCGCGACGGCGGTGGCGGCCAGCGCGGGGGCGGCGGTGTCGGCGTCCGAGAGGACGGTGGTGGTGGCGTCCAGCGCCGCCCGGTCGAGTCCGGGGACGGCGACGGCGGCCGCCTGGTCGAGCAGTTCTTCCAGATGCTGGCCGAGCTTGCGGTTGTAGAGCCGGATGACCAGCCGCAGTTGGGGGTTGAGCCGGCGGGCGGCGAGCGCGATCCGGATATTGATCTCGTCGTCGTCATGGACGAGGGCGAGGGCCGCCGCCTCGTCGACCCCGGCGTCCACGAGGACGTCCTCGTCGAGTTCCGCCGCCTCCAGGACACGCGGACCGTCCGGTCTCATGGTCCCCTCCCCGGCCGGGTCCGGGAGCGTCGCCGCCGTACGCGCCATGGCCGCGGACATCCGTCCGAAGAAGGCCGAGGCTCTGCCCAGACCGGCCAGCGGAGCGGGCGGGAGGCGGGAGGGGCGTACCGGCGGGATGACGAGCGTGACCCGCTCGCCGTAGACGTCGCGCAGCTCGCCGGCCAGCCGGTGGGCCAGGGTGTCATCGCCGCAGACGACCATATGGCCCGCCGGCAGGCCCTGTTGTACCTGGTGAGGAAGTGTGGACACGGCACCAGTGTGCCGAACACGAGAGCGGACGCGACACAGCCACCCCGGCCGAGGGCGCGGCCGGAAGCGGCTGAATCACCGTCAGATCTCTTTGTCCGAGGAGCTATGACACCTGATCAGATGTTTCGATCAGGTGTTCTTCACGGAGTACGAGTGGGCACCGACGCCGGCCAGCGCCCCCTGGTCGACGATCAGATACTCGTCGCGCAGCGGGGTACCCGCGAACCAGGACTCCAGGATCTCCCGGGTCCCCGCGGCGTAGCGGGCCTGGGCGGAGAGCGAGGAGCCGGAGATGTGCGGGGTCATGCCGTGGTGCGGCATGGTCCGCCAGGGGTGGTCGGCCGGCGCGGGCTGCGGGTACCACACGTCGCCCGCGTAACCGGCGAGCTGGCCGCTGCGCAGCGCGCGGTCGATGGCGTCACGGTCCGCGATCTTCGCGCGGGCGGTGTTGATGAGATAGGCGCCGCGCTTCATGGTGGCGAGCAGTTCGTCGCCGAACAGTCCCTCCGTCTCGGGGTGGAGGGGCGCGTTGATCGTGACCACGTCGCAGTGCGGGACCATCTCGGCCGCGCTCTCGTGCCAGGTGAGCCCCAGCTCCTGCTCGACGGACTCCGGGAGCCGGTGGCGGTCGGTGTAGTGCAGCCCGACGTCGAAGGGCGCCAGCCTGCGCAGGACGGCGAGCCCGATCCGGCCCGCGGCGACGGTGCCGACCTGCATGCCCTCCAGGTCGTACGAACGGGCCACGCAGTCCGCGATGTTCCAGCCGCCGTCCAGGACCCACTGGTGCGAGGGCAGGTAGTTACGTACGAGCGACAGCGTCATCATCACGACATGCTCGGCGACGCTGATGCTGTTGCAGTACGTGACCTCCGCGACGGTGACGCCCTTGGCGATGGCGGCGTCGAGGTCGACATGGTCGGAGCCGATGCCCGCGGTGATGGCGAGCTTCAGGTTCTCGGCCTTCGCGATGCGCTCCGCCGTCAGATAGGCGGGCCAGAACGGCTGCGAGATGACCACATCGGCGTCGACCAGCTCCTGGTCGAAGACCGAGCCCTCGCGGTCCTTGTCCGAGGTGACGACGAGGGTGTGGCCGCGGGACTCCAGGAAGGTACGAAGCCCCAGCTCACCGGAGACGCTGCCCAGCAGCTGCCCGGGCGTGAAGTCGATGCCCTGCGGGGTGGGGGTGGTCTGGCCGCCCGGGTAGTGGTCGATACGAGGAAGGTCGTCGCGCGCGTAGGTCTTGGGGTATCCATCGACCGGGTCGTCGTACAGCACACACAGCACCTTTGCCATGACTGCGGCTCCTCATTCATCGCTGCGGGAAGATGTGTCCACCCTCGTCGCGCCGCCGGGTCATGGTCAAAATGAACCTTTCTATGTCGGGATAGGGAGCGGCTATCCCGCGTCACCGGACGGGCCCGCCGAACTGAGATACGTGTCCAGGAGCCGGTCCAGCGCCTCTCGTACGCCCGCCTCCCTGGCTATCTCCAACAGCGCTCTGGCCAGCACGGGCGCGGGGCTGCGGTCGGCGATGACCAGGCCCACGCGCGGGCCGTGCGCCGGGTGTTCCAGCGGAATCACCCGCATCCCGTCGGGAACGCCGAACATGTGCAGCCAGGCATGGGAGATGACACTCGACCAGTGGCCGGCCGTGAGATGCGCGTACAGAGCGGCGACGGAGTCCGTCTCGATGGCCGGGGTCACCGCGCTCACGCCTTCGGCGGCGAAGTACTCGTCCATGATCCGGCGGTTGCGCATCTGCGGGGAGAGCAGGCAGAGCGGCAGATCGGCGATCTCCGCCCAACGGGCGGCCGGGCGGCCGGTCATCGGTCCGTCGTGCGGGGTGAGCAGCAGATAGCGCTCCTCGTACAGCGGACTCCTGCGGACCTGGCCGAGGCTGTCGTCGTCCAGATAGGTGAGCGCGATGTCCAGCTCGAATTCGGCCAGCCGCTGGGCGATGTCACGGGAGGAGAGGGAGTCGAGCGAGACCCGGGTCCGGGGATGCCGCTCCACGAAGGGGGTGGTGAGCAGTGAGGCGGCGGTCAGCGCGGTGGGGATGGCGCCCAGCCGCAGGGTGCCGGCCAGACCGTCGCGCATCGCGGAGAGTTCATGGCCCAGGGCGTCGCGCTCGGCGAGGATGCGGTGTGCCCAGAGCAGCACCCGCTCGCCCTCGGGGGTCAGCCCCTCGAAGCGGCGGCCTCGCCGCACGATGGGCACGTCCAGTTCGTGTTCCAGTTTGCGGATCGCGGCGGACAGCGAGGGCTGCGACACATAGCAGGCCGCCGCGGCCCGGGCGAAGTGCCGTTCCCTGGCGAGTGCCACCAGATATTCCAGCTGACGCAGCAACATCGCTCGCTCCCCTGCTCGGTCCGCGTACTCACCCTGTCAGGCCCGGGCGCCGATGGGACCTCCCCGGCGGGCCCGGTCTCACAGGGCGACGAGGGTGACCTCGGTGGCCTTGACACTGGTCCATACGGATACGCCGTCGGCCAGGCCGAGTTCGGCGGCGGACTGGGGCGTGATCTCGGCGACCAGATCGGGGGCCTCGTCCGAGGTGATCAGGACGCGCAGCCTGCTGCCGAGCGCGGTGATCTCGCGTACCGTTCCCGGCCAGACGTTGCGCGGGCTGCCACTGGGGCGCTCACGGTGTACGGAGACGGCCTCCGGGGCGATGATCGCGAGGGCGGCCGTGCCCTCGGCGGGCGGCTCCGCGACGACCAGCCGCCCGCCGGCGGTGAGTTCGAACCCGGCGGCACCGGACCTGCCGGGCCAGGCGTTACGTCCGAGCATCCGGGCCACCCATGGCGAGCGCGGGTTACGGGTCACTTCGGCGGGCGGGGCGTCCTGGAGGACTCTGCCGTCGTCGAGTACGAGGACCCGGTCGGCCAGTGAGACGGCCTCGACCGGGTCATGGGTGACGATCAGACAGACCCCGCCGAAGCCGTCGAGATGGCCGCGCAGGGTGTGCCGTACCCGCGCGCGGGTGGTCTGGTCGAGCGCGGCGAGCGGCTCGTCGAGAAGCAGCAGCCGGGGCCGGACGGCCAGCGCGCGGGCCAGCGCGACCCGCTGCGCCTGGCCGCCTGAGAGCTGATGCGGCTTGCGGTGGGCGAGCTGCCCGACGCCGAGCCGGTCGAGCCACTGGCGCGCGGTACGGCGGGCCTCGGCGCGGTGGACGCCATGGGCGCGAAGCCCGTACGCGGTGTTGGCGAGGGCGCTGAGATGGGGGAAGAGCGCGCCGTCCTGCGGTACCCAGGCGACACCGCGGCGGTGCGGCGGGAGGGAGGTGACTTCCCGGTCCCCGAGGCGGAGTTCGGCGTGGGCGCGCGGGGTGAGGCCGAGGAGGGCGCGCAACAGAGTCGTCTTGCCCGCGCCGTTGGGGCCGACGACGGCGATGGTCGTACCGGGCTCGGCGTCCAGGACGAGCTGGTTGAAGCCGGTGACCTCGGCGTGCAGTCGCCAATGCTCGGACGGGGCGGGGGACTTGTCCGTCGTGAGGACGGTGTCGTCCGGCCCGGACGGTGTGGCGGGCGCGTCCGTATCGTCCGGCAGCGGGGCACGGCCCGGCGCGCGGTCGGCCGTCACGCCCGTCCAGCGTCCGCGCAGGGCGATCAGTACGGCCATCGCGATGGCGAGCAGCAGCAGGGAGACCGAGGTCGCGGCCTCCGGCGAGGTCTGGAGCAGCAGATAGACCTGGAGCGGAAGGGTCTGGGTGGTCCCGGGGAGGTTGCCGGCGAAGGTGATCGTGGCGCCGAACTCGCCGAGGGCGCGCGCCCAGGTGAGCGCGGCGCCCGCGGCGAGCCCCGGGGCGACCATGGGCAGGGTGACGGTGAGGAACACCCGTACCGGCGAGGCGCCCAGGGACGCGGCGGTCTCCTCGTAGGCGGGCCGCATTCCGGCCAGGGTGCCTTCGAGGCTGATGATGAGGAACGGCATCGCCACGAACGTCGCGGCGATCACGGCGCCCGAGGTGTGGAACGGCAGGGTGATGCCGAAGGAGTCCTCCAGCCAGGGCCCGAGCAGCCCGCGCCGGCCGAAGCCGAGCAGCAGCGCGACCCCGCCGACCGTGGGCGGCAGCACCATCGGCAGCAGGACCAGCGCGCGCACCAGCGTCTTGCCGGGGAACCTCACCCGGGCCAGCAGCCATGCCAGTGGCACCCCGAGCACCAGGGAGAGACCGAGCGCCCAGAAGGAGACCAGCAGCGACAGCCTCAGCGCCTCCACCACACCGGGGCTGGTGAGATGCGTCCCGAGATCGCCCCAGGGGGTGCGGGCGAGAATGCCGATCAGGGGCAGCAGCAGAAACGCGATCGCGAGCAGCGCGGGCAGCGCCAGGGCCACGGGAGCGCCGGGGCCGCGGGTGCGCATGCGTCTCATCGGGGTTCCCTGGGTGGTGGAGTCGCTGGTCACCGGGTGGGTATCACGGCTTCTGGAACCCGGCGTCCTGGAGGATCTTCTGTGCCTCGGGCCCGCTGAGCCAGCTGACGAACGCGGCGGCGGCGTCGGTGTGTTCGGAGGTCTTCAGGGTGGCGGCCGGGTAGTCGGCGATGGCGTTCTGCGCGTCGGGGATGGTGACGGCGTCGACCTTGCCGGTCGCGGTGGCGGCGTCGGTCTTGTAGACGATGCCCGCGTCGGCCTCGCCGAGCTCGACCTTGCTCAGTACGGCGCGCACGTTCGGCTCCTGCGAGACCGGCTTGACCACGATCTTCTGGGCGTCGAGCACCTGCTTGCTGTAGCGGCCGACCGGCACCTCCGGCGCGGCCAGGACGACCTTCAGCTTGGGGTCGGCGAGGTCCTTCAGGCTCTCGATCCGGTCCGGGTTGCCCTCGGCGGTGGCGATCACCAGCCGGTTCTTGGCGATGATCTTCGGGGAGCCGGTGTCGCCCCGGAGGCCGTCCATCGTCTTGGTATCGGCGGTGACCAGCGCGTCGGCCGGAGCGCCCTGCTTGACCTGCGCGGCCAGTTCCTGCGAACCGGCGAAGGAGAACTTCACCTTCGTGCCCGGGTTCGCCTTCTCGTAGGCGGCTCCCGCCGTCGTGAACACATCGGTCAGTGAAGCGGCGGCCAGCACGGTCAGATCCGCCGCCGGGGCGCCGCTCGCCGACGCCTCGGCGGTTGAGCCCGTGCCGGCGTCCTTCTCGCTGTCGCTTTCACCGCCGCAGGCGGCCAGCGGCACGAGCAGGGCGGCGGTCATGAGCGCGGTCGCGGCGCGGCGCCGGGTGAGGACGAGAGACATGAGGGTGGACTCCTTGGCAGTACGAGCCCGGTGCGGGCACGCGAGCGGACGGTGACAGGAGCGCCGGGGACGGGCGACGCCTCGGGGCGGTGCGGATGGGTCTGGGACAGCCCGGGGAACGACGGCCGCGCGGTGCACCGCGTCGCGTCGCCTCGCCTCGGGGACCGCGCGGGTCACGGACGGTCGATATGCACACTGGTGGACTTCACGCGGGCGGTGGCCCGCATACCGACCTCAAGACCCAGTTCCTCGACGGCTTCCCGGGTCAGCAGGGAGACCAGCCGGTGCGGACCGGCCTGGATCTCCACCTGGGCGGCGACATCACCGAGCTTCACGGCGGTGACGATGCCGGGGAACGCGTTACGGGCCGAGGTGTACGAGACGTCCTCCTCGCCCGAGTCGTTCTGCGCGAGCTCGATGGAGAACGCGGCGAGCGCGCGGCCGTCGATGAGACGGCGCCCGCCCTCGTCACGATGGGTCGTGACCCGGCCGGCGTCGGCCCAGCGGCGCGCGGTGTCGGGGCTCACCCCGAGAAGCCTGGCCGCCTGACCGATGGTGTAGGACTGCATGTGCGACAAGATAGGCCGTATTCGCTCGCACATACAATCCTTGAGATGATCATCCATGGCAGCTGCGAGGTCGCCTGGAGGAAGTCCCGAAGCCCCCGCCGGGCAGCCCCCGGCCCCGGCGGCCGGCTCAGCCCTTGACGGCGCGCGGGCTCAGCGTTTGACGGCGCGCGGGCTCAGCGTTTGACGGCCCGCAGAATGACGAACTTCGGGTCGCTGGTCACGGTCTCGCAGTTGCCGAAGAGCCGTCGCAGCTTGGTGTGGTAGCCGAGATGCCGGTTGCCGATCACCCACAGCTCACCCCCGGACCGCAGCGCGGCGCGCGACCCGGTGAACATCCGCCATGCCGTCGCGTCGGTCGTCGCCTGATGGGTGTGGAACGGCGGATTGTTCAGTACGAGATCGACGGTCCCGGCCGGTACGTCCGTCATGCTGTCGCCGAGGACGAACTCCGCCGCTGTCCCGGCGTCGACGTTCTTGCGGAAGGTGGCCTCGGCCGAGGCCACCGCCGAGAACGACTCGTCGATGAAGGTCACCCTGGCCGCCGGGTTCTCCAGCGCCATGGCCGTGCCGACCACACCATTGCCGCAGCCGAGGTCGACCACATGCTCGGGTCCATGGCGCCGGGGCAGATTGCGCAGCAGGAAGCGCGTACCGATGTCGAGCCGCTCGGCACAGAAGATCCCCGCGTGGTTGACGACGGTACGGCCCGATACGGTTCCGAGTCCTTCCGGCAGCGCGTAGCTGTGCGGCCAGGGGCCGGCGGTCCGAGTGCGCCCCGGCGCGGCCGTACTGAGGATCAGCCGCGCCTTTCTGACCGCGAGCGAGGTCCTGGTCGGTCCGAGGATCTGCTCGAACAGCTTCAGTGTGGAGGTGTGGATCTCGGTGACCCGTCCCGTGCCGATGATCACGGTCCCCGGATGCACGGCCGGGGCGAGGCGGTGCAGCTGGTCCTCCAGCAGCGCGAGGCTCTTGGGGACGCGGATCAGCAGCACGTCGACACGTTCCGGCGGGGTGTCCCTGGCCGAGAGCAGCCGTACGGAATCCCCGCCGACGCCGGCCCGGCGCAGATTGGCGCGGGTCGCCTGCTGGGTGAGATACGAGTCGGTGATCTGCACGAGCGGGGCCGCGTCGAGCTGTTCGAGGCGGCGCGCGGCGAGCACCGTGGTCAGCGCGCCCCAGCGGTCGCCGACGACGACCACCGTGCCCGACAGGTCCGTCGGTCCGGTGCCTGCCGACGCGTCGGCCGCCGGGCCCACGTCCGTCGGCGCGTCGCCCGGCCGCCCGGCGTCCCCCTGCCCGGCCTCGGCTCCCGCGAGGTGCCGCAGCAGATATTCATCGGCGGCGTCCCACGCGCGCAGCGCCTCACGGGGATGCTCGGGGAATCGGGTGAGGCCGAAGTCGCCCCAGGGTGTCGTCAAACGGTTCATCGTGGTCACAGGCTATCCGTCCGGGAGTGCGGCGTACGCTTCGAGGCTCGCGCGGTGCCTGTTCAGCGCGGGTTCGGCCCGCTCGCGAACCATCCCGTTCACCCGCCGCCGCGCGGCTCGTTCACCGGGCCTGCCCGTCCTTCGACGACCGGCGCGCACGGTCCAGGGCGGCCCGCGCCTGCCCGACCGTGAGGACGGCGGCGAACTCGTTGCGGGCGATCTCCAGCACCACTTGGGCGTCGGCGGGCGGATGGGGGTGCTCACGCAGCGCGATGTCCGCCGCCGCCTGGGCGAGCAGATCGTCGTCGGGGGACGCGCCCGGCTGGGACATGGTGCGCAGGACCTGGTGCCAGAGTCCGGTCATCGCGTCATTTCCCTTCGTCCACGAGGCCGCCGCGCGCGCCGTCCGCGGAGAGACCGAGGACGGCGAGAGCGTGGTGGACCACCTCGTCGGCCAGCATCAGCGGCGAGAACATACTGGTGTTACGGGCCCAGTGCCCGACCAGTTCATTGACCGCCCCGATCAGGGCGACCATGGCGAGCGCGTAGTCGCGCCGTACGGCCTCACCGCGCTCCACGGCACGCTCCGCCTCCCCGGTCAGGAAGTCGGACCACAGACCGCGCCAGAGCAGCCGCTGGTCCTCCACCGCGCGCCCCGCCCCGATGACCTCGACGAAGGCTATCCGGGTGGCCGCGGGATCGGCGGTGACGGCGTCCACATAGGCGCGGGTCAGGGCCGTGATCCTGTCGCGGGTGTCCGCGGACTCCGTCGCGGGATCGCTGAGGACCGTCAGCGCGGCTTCCATGCCTGAACGGGCGACATCGTTGTGCAGCGCGATCAGCAGCGCCTCACGCCCCTCGAACTCCTCGTAGAACGAGCGGATGGAGACCCGCGCGGTGACACAGATCCGCTCGATGGAGGTGGCCGGGTAACCACGGGTGGTGAACAGTTCGGTGGCGGTCGTGAGCAGCCGCTCGCGGCGCCGCGCCCTGCGCGTCTGGCCCGTGCGGTCCGGCGCGGGGGTCGTGTCCCCGGGGGACTGGCCCGTACCGGCGGGTGGTGGTCCCGTACGCGCGGGCGAACGGCCCGTACCGGCGGGCGATGTGTCCCTGGATTTCCGGACCGGATCCATCCGACCTCCCCGAATCGCCCTGTGAACGTGCGGTGTTGCGTGGTCGCGTGGGGGTAAGGGCGTCTATCGAGCATGGCACGCGCCGGGGGCCGACACGCCGTAGTCCGAGAATGCTCCGCTGTCCGCCGTCGCGGTGTATTCCCGTATGAAAACCACCCGAATGGCCGTCACACCGGGCTCCCCGGGCCCCGGAACGCGATGCTCGTGCCCACGGGCGACACCGCGTCACCGACCAGCGGAGGGAGAGGGGCCGTGATGACCACTCCCGCGGACCGGGCGGAGCGCGGCCGGTCCGCACGCAAACAGGCGTCCCGGTCCTCGCACGGTCTGTGGATACCCGCCGCGGACCGGCTCGATCCGCTCACCGTACTGGCGCGTCAGACCGCCGGCCGCGTTCCCGAACTGCTCCCGCTGCGCTACGAGCGGATGGCCGCCTCTCCGTTCGCCTTTCTGCGCGGCGCCGCCGCCGTGATGGCCGCCGATCTGGCCACCCAGCCCCGCACCGGACTGACCGTCCAGCTCTGCGGGGACGCCCATCTGCTGAACTTCGGTGTGTTCGCCTCGCCCGAGCGCGCGCTGCTCTTCGATCTCAATGACTTCGACGAGACCCTTCCCGGCCCCTTCGAGTGGGATGTGAAGCGGCTCGCCGCGAGCATCGCGGTCGCCGCCGGCGAGAACGGCCACTCCGAGGCCGACACCCGGCGCGCCGTACACGCCGCGTCGGCCGCCTACCGGACGTCGATGCGACGACTGTCCGCCCGCGCTGAACTCGACGTCTGGTACGAGCGGCTCGACGCCGAGGACATCCTTCCTCTCATGCGGTCGGAACACCGCAAGCGCGTCGAGTCACAGCTGGCGCGCGCCGGGGAACGCATCGGGCTGCGGACGCTCGACATGCTGACCGACGCGCGGGACGGGCAGCGCAGGATCACCCCCGACCCGCCCCTGCTGCAACCGGTGAGCCGGCTCGACATGGCCGTGCTCCGCCGCATCTTCATCGGCTACCGGAGCACGCTCCCGGAGGAGCGGCGCACACTCCTCGACCGGTTCCGCTTCATCGACGCGGCCCGCAAGGTCGTGGGCGTCAGCAGCGTCGGCACGCGCTGCTACATCGTGCTGTTGGAGGGCCGGCACGCCGGGGACCCGCTGTTCCTCCAGATCAGGGAGGCCGAACGGTCCGTACTCGAACCCCATCTGCGGCAGAGCGCCTACCCGCACCAGGGCCACCGGGTGGTGGCGGGGCAGCGGCTGCTCCAGGCGGCGAGCGACATCTTCCTCGGGTGGGTGACCGGCCCCGAGGGCCGGCACTTCTACTGGCGTCAGCTGCGTGACATGAAGGGCTCCCTCGTCGTCGAGGACATGTCGCCGCCCCTGCTGCACGACTACGCGCGGCTGTGCGGCGCGGCGCTGGCCCGCGCGCACGCCCGGTCCGGCGACCGGATCGCCATCGCCCACTACCTCGGCGGCTCCGACGCCTTCGACCGTGCCATGGCCGACTTCGCGCTGCGGTACGCCGACCGGAACGCGGCCGACCACGCCACGCTCGCCGCGGCCGTCGCGGCGGGCCGGCTGCCGGAGGAGCGCCCGGGGCCGGTGGGCCACCGGTGACGCCCCGGACGTCCCTGCCTCTGCCTCCCGGCCGGCCGGCTACCAGTCGTGCAGGGTCCCGTCCATGAGGCGGTTGACGGGAGGACAGGCCGGTACACAGTCCGCACAGTCCGCGACAGAAGGAGACCGTGATGAGCACTCGTCCGCCCCTGCCGCCGTTCACCCTCGACACGGCGAAGCAGAAGGTCCAGGCCGCCGAGGACGCGTGGAACACCCGCGATCCGCACAAGGTCTCGCTCGCCTACACCGAGGACTCGCGATGGCGTAACCGGGACACGTTCGTCACCGGCAGGGAGGCCATCGTCGGGCTGCTGACACAGAAGTGGGAGCGCGAGCTGGAGTACGCGCTGCGCAAGGAGCTGTGGGCCTTCGAGGGCGATCGCATCGCGGTGCGCTTCCAGTACGAGAGCCATGACACGGACGGCCAGTGGTGGCGCTCGTACGGCAACGAGCTGTGGGAGTTCGACGCGGAGGGCCTGATGTCCCGCCGCGAGGCCAGCATCAACGACGTACCGATCCAGGAGAGCGAGCGCCGGATCCTCGGCCCCCGGCCCGACGCGGAACGCGGGGTGCCGTTCCCTCTTCGCTGAGCCTAAGGGCTGTCGAGGGCCGGGCCCGTGGTGTCGAGCGCGGCCCCGGCGTCATCGGCGAGCGTCACGGCCACCAGCCGCACCTGCTTGGACGGTACGAGGCCGGGATTGGGCCGGAGCATGAACCTCCCCACGTAATGCCCGCCGCCCGAGGCCCGCAGCTCGATATCGCCGTCCGGCCAGCCGAGTTGTTCGATGTCCCACGGCTTGTGGTCCACCGTCACGGTGCCGTCCTGCTCCAGACGGCCCGGATGGCCGAGGAGACTGCCGTACTCGAACCGGCAGCCGCGCAGCCGCAGGATCTCCACGAGATGCCGGCTCACCTGGTCGACCACGGCGTCAGGCGAGCCGGTGGACTGCGCGAGCCGGGCGGTGTCATGGATCCGGCTGAGCAGCCCGGCGTCCACCACCGTCATGACACGCAGGCGTCGGGCATGGGCGGCCAGTTGTGACACGGCGAGTCCCACCGCCAGCAGCAACACGGCGGCCACGACATCGTTCGCGGCGGTGATACTGAACCGCTCGAACGGCCGGGCCAGGAAGAAGTCGAACCATACGGCCGCCGACAGCGCGGCCACCGCGCCCGCGACACGGTTGCCCATGGCGGCGACCGCCACGACGACCACGACGAGGATCAGCGCCAGGTCGGCGCTCGCCATGCCCGAACGGAGCGGCAGCAGCAACAGGGCGACCGCCAGCGGCGCGATCAGCGCCACGCCGAGTGCGATGCGGTCGCGAAGCGGGAATCTCATGGTCCACCTCGCAGTACCTCGTGCGCCGGACCGAACCGTCCGACCACCGGATTCAGGCCGTCCAGCGGCCCACACCGGTGATTTTCCCCGGGCGGCCTCCGGCGACTCGGGCCGATGGATGTCTTGACGCGGCCCTGCCGTCGGCCGCGCGGACCTTGACGCGATCTTGACGCCCGGGACCGGCCGTCCGAGCCGGACGTGCCGGCGGACGGGGTATGCACATCGGATGAACCGCGTGTGGGGCCGCCGCGGCGCGTGATACGTCTCCGTGTCATGGACGATCTTGTGACTGAGCGGCTCGTGCTTCATCCGTTGAGTGTTCTGGAGGCCGAGCGGGTGGCCGCGGCCGAGCCGGCGGCCGGGGACCGCTGGGCGCCCGGGTACCCCGCCGACGGCGACATGGTGGGGGCCAGACGCTATCTGACGACCTGTGCGATCACCGGTGATCCCCAGCCGTTCGGCCCGTACGAGATCCGCCGTCGCGAGGACGGGTACGCCATAGGCGGTCTCGCCTTCCACGGCGCCCCGGACGAGAACCTCACCGTCACGATCGGCTACGGCCTGATCCCGTCGGCGCACGGCAGGGGATACGCCTCCGAGGCCCTGCGCGAGCTGCTGCGGTTCGCGCGGGCGAGCGGAATCACCCGCGTCCAGGGCGACACCGATCACGAGAACACCGCGTCCCAGCGCGTCATGACGGCGGTGGGGATGCGGCTCGTCGCGGAGGACGAGCAGCTGAGGTACTACGGGATCGTCTGGGCCGAGGACCGGCGGGCCGAGTGATGATCCGGTGTCACCCGGCCCGTCCGGGCGGGCCGCCGCGCCGCCTCCCTGACTGTCCGCGACTATCCGCGGCGCGGGGTGGGCGTACGCCGGCGGGCCTGCGGCCGGTCGAACACGCTGTCCATGGAGGGTTCGTCCTCCGCTTCGCCGTCGGGCAGCGGTGGCAGCTCCACGGTGTAGCGCGGTTCGAGGAAGATGTCGTGGTGCTGCGGACGCGCGTTCGGCGCGGCCCCCGTGCTCGGTTCCTGCGGCGGATCCTGACGGGAAGGTGAAGAAGGCATGCACAACCGTTCGGAGAGTCGAGCGGCCGCGCGGCCCGAATGCCGATCGACCCGCTGGAAAGGTGTCTACCTCATCATTCCCCGTCCCGCATTACCGCGGGTGGCCGGAGCGTGGCGCCACCGGTCCCGGCCGCTCCTCCGGCGTACCGCGTCGGCCGGTTCCACCGGGTGCGGGGCGGGGTGGTGAGAGTGCCCGGCCGCGCACCACCCACCGGTCGGTGAGCGTGCCCGTACGGAGCTGATTCAGAGTACGCGAGAGCGGCCGCGGGACATGCATCAGGGATCCCCCGAGCAGTTCACCGGTCCGGACAAGGTCCCGGACCGGTCCCGGACCCGTCCGGTTCCCGGCCGAAGCGCCGCTCGGTCAGCGGGCGTTCGCGGTCACCGAGTCGGTCGGGCGGCGGGCGTCAGCCCTGGCCGCCCGCGGCCCGCGGCAGGCGCTCCAGCAGTCCGCGCAGATCGTCGGCGTGCTCCTCCTCCTGCGCGAGCAGATCCTCGAAGACCCGGCGGGTGGTCGGATCTCCCTGCCCCAGCCAGTGCGCGATCTCCGTGTACGACGCGATGGCCACCCGCTCGGCCACCAGATCTTCCTTGATCATCTCGATCAGGTCCGCACTCGCGTCGTACTGGGCGTGGGAACGCCTGGTCAGTGTGTCCGGGTTGAAATCGGGCTCCCCGCCGAGCTGGACGATGCGCTGCGCCAGCCGGTCCGCGTGCAGTTGCTCCTCCCCCGCGTGCTCCAGGAACTGGGCGGCGACCGGCTCGGAGTACAGCCCCGTCGCGGTGTAGTAGTGCCGCTTGTACCGCAGGGTGCAGACGATCTCCGTGGCCAGCGCCTCGTTCAGCACCTGGATGACACGCCCGACGTCGGCGCCGTACGCGTCCGTCACCGGGCCCTTCTCGATCTCCTCACGCGCGCGGGCGCGGATGGTCTCGATGTCGGTCAGGAACTCGGCCATGGCCGTGCACTTCCTTTCGTGCCCCACGAGCATTGCGTGTGAACCTTCGTCTGCCCCTCCCCTTCCCCGTACACGCCCGCGCGGAGGTCGTTCGCGTATCCGCTCATCCACACGGCCCTATTGGACCGGCCGGGGAGGGCCGGGCGGGGTGGGGCGGGAAGGGTGAGGTCGTACGTCGTGACCGAAAGGCGGTGAGAGTGCCGGTGGCGGAGCTGGTGAAGGGGCCGCGCCCGCAGCCGGTCCTGGTGCAGACGGTGCGGTCGGCCGCCGCCGCGACGATCGCCTATGTGGTCGCCCTGCGGCTGAGCAACGAGCCCGCGCCGCTGACCGCTCCCCTGACGGCGCTGCTCGTCGTGCAGGTCACGCTCTACTCGACCCTGACCACCGGCATCCGCAGGGTCAACTCCGTCGTCGCGGGGGTGCTGGTCGCCAGCGGTTTCAGTGTGCTGGTCGGGCTGACCTGGTGGAGCCTGGGGCTGATCATCGTGGCTTCGCTGATCGTCGGGCGGCTGGTCCGGGTGGACGAGTTCGTGCCGGAGGTCGCGATCAGCGCGATGCTCGTCCTCGGTGTGACACGGGTGGCGTCGACCGCCTGGGACCGGGTGCTGGAGACGCTGATCGGCGCGGTGGTGGGGCTGCTGTTCAACTTCCTGTTCGTACCGCCGGTGTGGGTCCGTACCGCAGGCCAGTCCATCGAGGATCTGTCCCGCCGTATGCGCCAGTTGCTGCTGCGTATCGGGGAGGGGCTGACGGAACCCACCCCCGTCGAGCGCGCCGCCGACCGGCTGCACGAGGCGCGCCGTCTCGACCACGACATCAGCGAGGTGGACGCGGATCTCCGGCAGGCCGAGGACAGCGTCCGGCTCAACCCCCGGGTCAAGGAGGGGCTGCTGAATCGCGTGGTGCTGCGTACCGGTCTCGACACCCTGGAGATCTGCACGGTGGTGCTGCGCGTACTGGCCAGGACGCTGACCGATCTCGCCAAGGAGCGCAGGGAGGAGCCGCTGTTCCCGCAGGAGGTGGGCATCGCGCTGAAGGAGCTGCTGGCCCGGGTCGCCGACGCGGTGGTCAGCTTCGCCGTACTGGTCACCACGGAGGCGAGCCGGAGCGCCGAGACCGCGGAGGCGCGGCTCACCGAGGATCTGGCGGCGGCGCGCGTGAGCCGGGAACGGGTGGCGGGGCTACTGCTGGAGGGCGTCCAGCGGCACCCTCGCCAGTGGCAGCTCCATGGCGCGCTGCTCGCGGAGCTCGACCGGATCCTGGACGAGCTGGACTTGGAGAACCGCTCCAGGCGGCTGATGGAGGAGTTGGACCGCGCCTCTCGCGAAACGCGTGAGCGATACCCCCGGCTGGCCGCCGCGTGGCAATGTGTTCGGGAAGCGCTGCCGCGGCGGCGCGGATAAAGGCCGGCCGATATACCGGACCGGGAAAGGGGGGCGGTGCTGGACTTCTCCCGGCCACCGCCGTGGCGTGAATCGCTCGTCCGTGGACCAACGGGAAACTCCCACCGAATTATTGACGGAGTCTTTGCCGAGAACGCATTGAGCCGAGGTGTATTCGGGCGGGGAAGCCGTCGCCCGCCCCCCTCCGGGCCCGCAATCATGGGCGCCATCAGCGAGGACGACGCGATCCGGCCGCGCGGCCGGATGTGATCAGGAGCTTCGCCCCCGCCGCCCGTGTGCGCCGCGCGGACCGTTTTCCGGCGTCTCGGCAGGTCCACGGGGTGCGCGGAGAGCGCGAGTTGGGTGGGGCGGTTGATGAGGCCGGTGCGGATGGCGGTACTGTGCGCGCGCGCCGTCATCGTGGGCGGCGCGGTTATCGCGGAGGATTTTGTGACTCTATTCAGCGGATCATGGCGGCGCAGAAGCGCCCTCATAACCGTCGCCACGGCAAGTGCGCTCGGTGTCGGCCTGTCGGCCGTTCCCGCGTCCGCGCACACGCCGACGTGGTCGGTGACCTGCTCGGAGGTCAGCCTCGACCTGACCGCCTACGGCAACAGCGACAAGAACACGGTGACGGTCACCGTGGACGGCAAGGACCTGCTGCCCACGGAGAATTTCAAGAACGACTTCCACAAGAAGCTCGACCTTCCCGAGCACAAGAGCGAGCTGAGCGTTCGTCTCATCGTGGTGGCCGCCGACGGCGACCAGTTCTCGAAGGACGAGACGAAGACCGCTCCGGTCTGCGAGGAGCCCAGCCAGCCGCCGTCCTCGCAGGCACCGACGCCGACTCCGACGCCTTCGGAGGCGACGCCCACCACCGAGGCGCCCAAGCCGACGCCTTCGGCGACGGTCACGCCCTCGGACGAGGCCAGCGACTCGGCGCCGGCGGTTCCCTCCTCGCAGCCGAGCCCGGCCGGGGACGACCTCGCCGAGACGGGTTCCTCCAGCGCCACCCCGATGATCGCCGGTGCGGCAGCTGTCGTACTGGTCGCCGGAGCGGGCATCATGTGGGCCGCGCGCAAGCGTCGCACCGCGGGAAACTGACACACCGCCCGACACACCGCCCCGCCGCCACGCCGGACGCCGTCCGGACTTCCACCGCCAACACTCGGCGGCCCGGACAGTGGTGACCCGGCCATGAGGCATGGACCGGACGACCGCTCGCCCGCAAGGGACGCGTCGGCCGGACTCCCCGCGGCGGAGGTGGTGTGAGGTCGAGGAGGTACGGAACGGGCGGGCGACCCCACCGGGGTGCCACCCCGACGTACTCCTCGCACAGTGTGAGGCCCCGCGACATCCCCGTTCGCGGGGCCTCGCCATGCGCGGGGTGACCCCGGCGCGGAGAATGGGCCGGACACCCGCCGACGGAGCGAAGCCCCGGCGGCGACACCTCGCCACCGGCCCGGAAGGGACCGACCGGAAGAGGCCGGAAGAGGCCGGGACCGGAAGGCCGCCGACAGGCCACCGACACACTGGGGGCGCCATGGATCCGGTGGAGGCTCTGGACAGGATCGCCTTTCTGCTGGAGCGCTCGCGGGCCGAGACCTACCGGGTACGGGCGTTCCGTACCGCCTCGGCGGTGGTGGCGGACATGCCCGCCGACGAGGTCGCGCGGCGGGCCGAGGCGGGCACTCTCGGCCGGGTGCGCGGCATCGGTCCCAAGACGTCCCAGGTCGTGGAAGCCGCGGTGAAGGGCTCCGTTCCTGAGTATCTGGCGCGGCTGGAGCGGGAGGCCGCCGGGCCGCTCACGGAGCACGGACACGCGCTGCGCGCGGCGCTGCGCGGTGACTGCCATCTGCACTCGGACTGGTCGGACGGTGGCAGCCCCATCGAGGAGATGGGGCGAACGGCCGCCGCGCTCGGTCATGAGTGGGCCGTGCTCACGGACCACTCCCCCACCCTCACCGTGGCCAGGGGCCTGACGGCCGAGCGGCTGCGCCGGCAGCTCGATGTGATCGCGGAGCTGAATGAGCGGTGGGCGCCGTTCCGGCTGCTGACCGGCATCGAGTGCGACATCCTGCCGGACGGCTCGCTCGACCAGGAGCCGGAACTGCTCGACCGGCTCGATCTGGTCGTGGCGTCCGTCCACTCGAAGCTGCGCATGGACGCCGCTCCGATGACACGACGCATGATCGCCGCCGTACGCAATCCGCTGACCGATGTGCTGGGTCACTGCACGGGACGGCTGGTCATCGGACGGAGCCGGCGGGATCGGGGCGGGTCGGGCGGCAGCCGGCCGGAGTCGGCGTTCGACGCGGACGCGGTGTTCGAGGCGTGCGCCGAGTCCGGCACCGCGGTGGAGATCAACAGCAGGCCCGAACGACTCGATCCGCCCCGCCGGCTGCTGCGCCGGGCGGTGGCGGCCGGGGTCTTCTTCGCCATCGACACGGACGCGCACGCGCCGGGGCAGCTCGACTGGCAACTCCTGGGCTGCGCACGGGCGGAGGAGTGCGGCGTGCCCGCCGACCGGGTCATCAACACCTGGCCGGCCGAGGGGTTGCTGGAGTGGACGCGGACCCGGCGGGCACCGGCCCCGGGCTGACCGACTCCTCCTGGGCGTACGGCGCTACTTTGAAGACAGGGCCTACGGCTGAGCGGGACTCAGCGGCCGTCCAACTCGGCGAACAGACTGGTGTCGAGGCGAGCCAGCAGATCGGTCGGATCCTCGTACACCTCCACCGCTCCGGTGGACTCCAGGGCGGCGCGCGGAATGCCGCCCGACAGCAGGGCGACGGGGCGGACACCGGCTCTTGTCGCCGCCTCCATGTCCCACACCGAGTCGCCGACGAACACCGCCAGCTCCGCCGGCACCCCGGCCAGCTCCAGCGCGCGGCCGACCGGGTCGGGAGCGGGCTCGCCCGCCGGTGCGCCGTCCGCGCCCGCCGTACCCAGGATGACGTCGTCGGCGTCGATCGCCGCGCGCAGCGCGGTGATCTCGGCTTCGCCCGCCGAGGTGGCGAGCACGATCCGCCAGCCGCGGTCGGCGAGCGACCGCAGGAGATCACCCGCGCCGTCGAAGGCGGGCAGCCGGTCCAGAAAGGTCCCGTACAGCGTGGTGTGCACGGCGCTGATCCGCGCGTCCTGCCCACGGTCACGCTCGTCGCCGAGCAGATACGCGATCAGGTCGCCGGAACCGAGGCCGAGCGCCCGGTGGATCGCCGGCATCGTCACCGTGTGCCCGGCCTGCCGGAACGCCTCCCACCAGGAGGTCACATGGAGGTGATTGGTGTCGACGAGCGTTCCGTCGATGTCGAACAGTGCCGCGCGCGTCGCCATGTGTGTCCCGTTCCCGTTCCCGTTCGGGCCGGGCCCCCGGGGACACGCCCCGGGGGCCCGGATGCCTGGAGCAACGTCTTGATCATGCCGTCTCCTCCCGGCCCGGAACGGGTTGAGCGGGGCCGTACGGGTGAGCGACCGGCACCCGTGCGCACGCCTGGGCGGATGCCGGCGCAGAGGCCCCTGCGTGTACGGGAGCTACGCGTACAGGCCGTCGAGCCAGTCGCGCCACGCGCCCTCGATCGCCTTGGAGTCGGCGCCGGGTGCGAAGTCGTGCACGCTGACCCCCACCGGCGCGCCGAAGTGGTTCCTGCCGAACAGCCGGTACATCGCCGTGTCGGTGCGCACACCGACGAAGTACGGATTGCGGTAGTCGACGACACCGTCGACGGGCCCCGCGCCGGGCACCTCGATCCGTACGGTCGCCCCCTCAGCCGCCTCGTCCGGCACCCCGAGCCCCCGGCTCGCGACATCGAGCGCGTCCGCGGCCCGAGAGGCGGCGGGTCCGTCCACACCGGCGAACACCGCCGTGCGCCCGGTGAAGTGCAGCAGATACTGGCGCAGTGTGTGCAGATAGAAGTCGGTGTGCTTGGAGGCACCGTCGTACTGATTGTCCCAGTCGTCGACGAGGATGCCGCTGTGGACGTACCGCACCCACGAACCGCCGCCCTCGCGCGGCTCGATGACATGGTCGAGCTGATTCAGCGTCTGCTGCGAGATGCCTTCCACGTCCTCGACCCGGCCGGTCAGCCGCCTCGGCGGGTCCCAGGCCGTGACGGTGCCGCCGTGCGGGGCCGCCCCGCCCTCACGGGGCTCGTACTCCATGGGCCACAGCCAGCCCGCCGTACCGGTGGTGAGCGCTTCCCAGACCTGCTCGGGACTCGCGTCCACCTCGAACTCGCGGACGATCTCGAATTCCTTGGACATGACGACCTACTCCTGTGCGTGTGAAGGTGATGCGGTGTGGGACGCGCGCACGGCCGGCCGCGCGTCGGGCGTGTTCCGCCGGCTCTCGACAGCCGGTCCGGCGCCCGCCGGCCCGTGGTCGGCGGACGTGACGGGATCCAGCCCGGCGGTGTCGGGCTTGACGGTGTCGGGCTTGACGGTGGGATGGAGCGCGACGACGATCCGGTGGTCGCGGCCCTGGTCCGCGTGCTCGTCGTGGTACTTGGCGATCAACGCGCTGACGCCGCGGGTCAGTTCGTCGACGAAGGCGGCCCGGTCCGCCGCGGAGGCGAAGCGCACCTCCCCGTCGAGCGCGTAGGTGGCGAGCCGCTTGCGGGCCTTCGTCGCGCCGGTGATCAGCGCGCCCACATCGCGTACGAGCCGCGCGGCGACCGCGAGCAGCCAGCGCGCGGAGAGCTGGTCACGGAAACGGGCCGGGTCGGGCTGCACGGCGGCCAGCGCGAGCGGCGAGATGACATACGAGGCCGCGGTGGCCCGCATCAGCCGCTCGGTGACATTGCCCTTTCTGCGCTCACCCGCCAGCTCCACCAGGCCGTGCCGCTCCAGGGCCTTGAGGTGGTAGTTCACCTTCTGCCGGGGCAGCCCGACCCGTCCGGCGAGCATCGTCGCCGACGCGGGCCCGACGGCCAGCTCGGCGAGCAGCCGGGCTCTCATGGGGTCCAGCGAGACGGCTGCCGCCGCCGCGTCCTCGATCACGGTCACGTCCAACATGGCTCCACCCTCCCACCGACAGCTTTTTTTGTCCAGAACCATTTGCTTGTCGGTGCAACCGTCACTCCGAGGGCGGCGGTGGCAGGCGCAGATGGGCCAGGTCGTCCGGGACCGGGGTGTTGGGGCGGAACAGCGGAGCCGACTCGCCGTCGGCTGCCGTCGCGGGTGCGTCGGTGAGCCGGAACCTGGCGCGCAGCCGGGTGTAGAAGTCGGTGGGGCCCAACCGGACCAGCCGCAAACGGTACTTGGCGCCGTACACGCCGACCCAGTCGCCGGGCCCGAGCACCCCGCGCAACTGCCCGTCGACGCTGAGCGCCACCTCGCCGGAATGAGGCAGCACCCGCAGGGCCACCGGTTCGTCGGGCGCGGCCACGACCGTACGGTCGAAGGTCATGTGCGCGGCCACGGGCGTGAAGACCACGGCGTCCATGTGCGGGGAGAGCACCGGTCCCCCGGCCGCGAAGCTGTAGGCCGTCGAGCCGGTCGGTGAGGCCACGATGACCGCGTCCGCGGAGTACGCGGCGAGAAGACGGCCGGCGATATAGACCCCCAGGCTGACCTGCCGGTCCCGGACAAGCTTCTCCAGTACGACATCGTTGACCGCGACGATGTCCAGCGCCACCCCCCAGCCGTCGCCCACCTCGGTGTCGGGCCGGACGTGGGGCGGCGGCAGCGACGGTACGCGGCCGGAGCGCAGCAGCGCTTCCATGACGGAGGGCATCTGCGGAACGCGGGACGTCCGCATGGTGAGCGTCATCCGTTCCTCGATCTCGGCGCGCCCCTCGTGAACGGCGTCCAGCGCCTTCGTGACCTTCCCCGCCGGGACTTCGGTCAGGAAGCCGACCCGGCCCAGATCGACCCCGAGCACCGCGGCATCGTTCTTGGCGGCGATCCGGGCTCCGCGCAGGAAGGTGCCGTCGCCGCCGAGGGTCAGGACGAGGTCGGGATGGCCGGCCGCCGTGGCCTCCTCCTGGCCTCCATGGCGTGGTTCATGGTCCTTCCACACATCGATTTCCGTGCACGGGATCCCGTGCGCGCGGCACCAGGTGTGGACCGCGCTCGCCGTCTCGACGGCCGCGGGGCGGCCCCGGTGGACCACGAGGCCGATGCGTTCGACAGACATGCTCGCGCTCTCCGTACATCCGGTCCCTCGGAAGCGGTGCGCTCCGGCGGTCGGGAGCCGCCGCGCACTTTCAAGGATCACCGATTACCCGGCGGGACGGCCGGGGCCGGTCGGCCCCGTATGGGATTCACCCGAATGGCGGATAGCGCCGGATGGCGCCGCCCCGGCACCGACCACCGTGAGCACTGGCCCGACAGGCACCGGGGGCCAGGGAGCGGCGGGGTCGGAACGCTGCCCCGGTTGCCCCGGGTCCCGGACGGATGCGCGATGGAGTCGTGCGCGCCTGACCGTGAGGGGCTTGATCCCGCAGACGCGCTTCCCCCACGCGAGGAGTGATCGCTGATGTCAGCCGATGGCGTGTTCGACAACCCCAGCAGGCTCAACGGTTTGGCCATATACGACAAGGACGGCGACAAGATCGGCAACGTCGGCCAGGTCTATGTGGGCGACCGCTCGGGCCGCCCGGAGTGGGTCACCGTGAAGACCGGTCTGTTCGGCATGAAGGAAAGCCTCGTCCCGCTGTCCGGCGCCCGCCGCGCGGGTGAGGACATCCACGTCCCGTACGCGAAGGAGACCGTCAAGGACGCTCCGCGACTGGACGCCGACGAGCATCTGGACCCCAGTCAGGAGAAGCAGCTCTACAAGCACTACGGTCTGACCGCCACGGGCGCGGGTCTCGGCATGGCCTCGGACACCGCCGCGGGTACGGGCACGACCGCCGGCACGACCGCGGGCACGGCCACAGGCGCGGCCTCCGGCACGGGGCGGACGGGAGCCGGGGCGGCGGGCACCGGCGGGCTGGCGGGCGCCGCCTCCACCGGTGGCGCGGGACGGCCCATGGCCGGGGTGCGCGGCTCGATGCCCTCCGACGAGGGCAAGGAACGGTACGGCGAGGAGCTGATCCGGTCCGAGGAGCAGCTGCACGTCAGCACCGAGGAACACGAGGTGGGCCACGCCCGGCTGCGCAAGGTCGTGGTGACCGAGAACGTGACCACGTCCGTACCGCTCAGCCATGAGGAGGTCCGGGTCATTCACGAGGCGATCGCGCCCGAGGACCGGACCGGCGTCCGCGGCTCCCTCATCGGGGAGGCCCAGACCGAAGTGACCCTGCACGCCGAAGAGCCGGTCATCCGCAAGGAGTCCGTCCCGGTCGAGCGCGTGCGCATGGAGACGGAGAAGGTGACCGAACAGAAGGAGGTCTCCGCCGAGGTCCGCAAGGAGCAGATCGAGTACGACACCGATCAGACCGACACGGGCATGGGCGGCAGGCGCGGCTCCGGCCGCTGACCCGGCCGGCGTCCGGCTGTACACACACGCCCCCGCCCACCACGTCCGCGTGGCCGGCGGGGGCAGGCCATAGGCACACACGCTGTCATTCCTCGTGAGTGGCATGGCCTCTCCGAGCGTTCGGATCGGTGGACCGGACCGACCGGTGGATCGGACCGGTGGACCGGGTGGGTGAGCGGAGCGTCAGCTCGCGCTCGGGCTGGCGCTCGCGCTCGCGCTCGGGCTGGTGCTTGAGCTGGGGCTCGCGCTCTGCGGCGGGGTGGTGATGGCCTTGCCCTCGGGGCTGACGACGAACCACTTGGCGCCGAACTCGGTCAGGTCCTGGCCCTTGGTCTCGCCGGGCTTGGTGTCTTCCCTGAACGTGTAGAGCGGGTGGCCGTTGTACATGGCCTGCTCGGTCCCGTCACTGCGGGTGGTGGTGGTCAGCAGGTCCGCCTTGACGCCGGTGCCCGCCTGTGGCTTGCCCTTGACGAGCGCGGGCGGCCAGTCGACCGCGCAGTCCCCTTCGCATGTGGACTTCTTCGCCTTGTCCGCCTCGAAGAGGTAGAGCGTATGACCCTTGCCGTTGACCAGGATCTTCCCGAAGGCCCCGGTCTTGACGGATACCTTGCCCACTTCCTCGGACGGGTTCACCGACGGGGAGGCCGGCATGGACGAGGACGGAGAGGTGGAGGCTGAGGCCGCCACGAAGTCCGCGGGCTTCTCCTTGGACGCCGATCCGCTCCCACTGTCGGAGCAACCGGCGAGCGTCCCGGCGCAGAGTGCGGCCGCGGCCACCGCGGTGGCTGTCCTGGTGTTGATCCTCATTCAAGTCTCCTCACAGCTCAGGGCCGCCCTACGGGCAGCTCAGCGCCCGCCCGATCGCGGCCGCAGCTCCCACTACACGACAGGGTCGGAAAGCGGGCCACCGGACAGAGCCGTTCGGAGTACACGGCCCCGGAGGAGGCACGCGTGCGGTCGGCGCCGGGGGGCCCGCGCCCCCCCCCCAGGCCAGGCAAGTACCCGCCAGGGCGCAGCCCCACCGGGGGTGTAAAAGTGAGATAAAAACAAAAACCAGCCCCCCAAACAA
>NZ_JBHUBB010000003.1:0-161292 GCF_042789485.1 Streptomyces sp. NPDC056835 | reverse complement strand
CCCCAGCCCCCCCCCCCCGCCTGGGTCGGACCGCGGCCCCCGGCACTGCGCGGTGCGTCCCCCCCGGCCCCGGCGGCGCCCGGGGTGGGGGGGGCGCGGGGGGCCCGGCCCCCACCCCTCTGGCCTGGCATGTCCCGGCCTGGGCTCTGCCGAACGGGTGAGGTATCGTGGGCGGCTGCGAAGGGGAGTAGCCCCGCGAACCGGTCGTCGACACACTGGAACCCTCGGGTTCCCGGTGGCCGGGCCCACTGATCCGGTGGGCGGGCGAGACCTTCGGTCAGGCATTTGACGGTGTCCGCGCCTTGCGGTCACCGCCGTCGTGCCGGGCCGAGTGTCCTCCTGGCTCCGTACGGGGCTTCGCGAAGATCCGGGCCCGGCCCTCAGAGAAAGCCACCCGGAATGCATCTCGACCCCCTGGCGATCGTCACCGCCTTCGGGCTGATCTTCCTTGCGGAGCTCCCCGACAAGACCATGTTCGCGTCCCTGGCCATGGGCACGCGCATGCGCCCGCTCTACGTATGGTTCGGCACGTCGACGGCGTTCATCGTGCACGTCGCCATCGCTGTCGCCGCGGGCGGTCTCATCGGGCTCCTGCCCGGCTGGATCGTCAAGCTCGTCTCCGCTCTGCTCTTCGCGTTCGGCGCCTTCATGCTGCTGCGCGGCGGAGGTGACGACGAGGACGAGGAAGGCGAGAAGAAGACGGTCACCGGCTTCTGGCCCGTCTACTCCACCGCCTTCATGGCCGTCTTCATCAGTGAGTGGGGCGATCTCACCCAGATCACCACCGCCAACCTCGCGGCCAGCAACGGCACATGGTCCACCGCCATCGGTTCCGCCGCCGCGCTCATGTCCGTATCCGCGCTGGCGCTGCTCGCCGGCCGGTTCATCGCCACCCGCGTCCCCCTCAAGACCGTCCAGCGCATCGGCGGTCTGTGCATGCTCGGCCTCGCCATCTGGACCGTGACCGAGATCTTCCTGAGCTGACGAGCCGCCACGCCCGGGACCGGTGTCCCGCGAACGTACAGAGCCCTGCCCGCCGACGAGCGCCGGTGGGCAGGGCTTTCGGAAAGGACGGCGGCTCTCAGGCGGCCGGGGCCAGCTGCTTGTCGAGCACCGCGAGGACATCGCGGGCCGCCGAGGGCCCGGTGTTGAGATAGAAGACATCGTCGTCGACCGGGATCGCCGTCTTGCCCACGACGGCGGACAGCGTCGGCCAGAGCGGCGCCTTCGTCAGCGCCGACGCCTTGGACTCGGCGCCCTGGACCCCGTAGAACAGCCAGTCCGCGTCGGCCCGGTCCAGCTGCTCGTTGCTGATGTTCTGGGAGGTCTTGTCGAACTGCTGGCTCTTGGGGCGGCCGAGCCCGGCGTCCTCCGCGATGCTTCCGGTGAACGAGGGCACACCGAAGACCCGCAGCCGGTCGCCGTTCAGCCGCAGGAAGGACACGGTCACCGGCTTGTCGAGGCGCTTACCGAGTTCTTCCGCGTCGGCGTGGAAGGTGTCGAGGAACGTCCGCGCACGGTCGGTCTTGCCGAGTCCGTCGGCGATGAGCAGGAAGTCCTGCTTCCAGTACAGCCCCGTGCCCTGGGTGGCGATGGTGGGCACCAGCTCGGTGAGTGCGGTGTAGAGGGTCTTGGCGTTCTTGCCCGCGATGTTCATCAGGATCAGATCCGGCTTGATGTTCGCGATGGTCTCCAGGTTCGGGTCGACCCGCGAGCCCACGTCCACGACCTTAGCCAGCTGGGCCGCGTCCTTCGGGAAGTCGTCCTTCAGATACTGGGGTACGAGATCCGCCCCGTCCCCGCGGGTCGAACCCGCCGGCACCGTGCCGAGCGTGAGCAGCGCGTCGGCCTGTCCGGTGGAGATCACCACGACCTTCTTCGGCGCGGCCCCGATGGTGGTCCTGCCTTCGAAGTGGCTGACGGTACGGGGGAATTGCCCGTCGGGTTTGCCGCTGCCCATGCCCTTGGGCACGGAGCGGGGCGCCGTGTGGGCCGACGTGGCCGCGGTGGCCGACGGGGCGGAAGTCCCGCCGTCGCCCGACGAGTCCGTCGAGTTGGTGGAACAGCCGCTGAGCAGCAGGGCGCCGGCTACGGCGACGCCGCTGATGAGACGGGTGAGAGGGAGATCACTGAAGCGGTACACGAGGCATTAGCTTAGGCTTCCCTAAGTGCGGATGAGTAGGGATGACAGTCATGCGATGGATCACATATCCGGAGGTGCGGGTTCCGGAGAAGCGGGTTCCGCGGAAACGGAGCGGGCGGCCCTGGTCTGCGGCCGGCGCCCCGACGGGTCGCGAACCGTCGAACCCCCGGGAGGGCGCCCGCGAACCGGTGGGCTCCGGCGCGGAAGACACCTCGCCGCCCTGGTGGTCTGTCTCGCCCTCGTCGTCCTGCTCGTACTGATCAGCCTGGGCGTCGGCGCGCGGGGCATCCCCCTGGGGACCGTGGGGCGGGTGCTCCTCCATGACGACGGAAGCCCGGAGGCCATCATCGTCCGGCAGTTGAGGATGCCGCGTACCGCCCTCGCGGTGGTCGTCGGTGCCGCGCTGGCCCTGGCCGGCGTCGTCATGCAGGCCATCACCCGTAACCCGCTCGCCGAGCCGGGCATCGTCGGCGTCAACGCGGGCGCCTCCTTCGCGGTCGTGATCGCGATCGCCGCGTTCCATGTCACCGGCGTCTCCGGGTACATCTGGTTCGCCTTCGCCGGGGCGGTCCTGGCCGCGCTGCTCGTCCACACGCTCACCTCGGGTGCCACCCGCGGTCACCACCACACCCGGCTCGTCCTGGCGGGAGCGGCGCTGTCGGCGAGTCTCGGGGCCTGTACGGGCATCATCACCATGTTCAACACCACGGCCTTCGACTCCTACCGCTTCTGGGTGGTGGGGGCGCTGGAGAACCGGGGTACGGAAGCGCTCACCGCCGCGGTCCCCTTCGTCCTGGTCGGGGCGCTGATCGCGCTGGCGCTCGGCCCGTCCCTGAACGCGCTCGCGCTGGGGGATGAGACCGGGGCGGCTCTCGGGCTCAGGGTCCCCTGGGTGCGCGCGGCCGGCTTCCTCTCGATCATGCTGCTCTGCGGCGCGTCGACCGCCGCCGCGGGACCGATCGCGTTCGTCGGTCTGGTCGTTCCTCATGTGCTGCGGCTGGTCCTCGGCCCCGACCTGCGCCCGCTGCTGGCCTTCGCGCTGCCCGGCGGCGCCATTCTGCTGCTGGTCAGTGATATCGCCGGACGGGTGGCCGCACCGCCGGGCGAGATCGAGGTCGGTATCGTCACGGCGTTCATCGGGGCGCCCGCGCTGCTCTGGCTCGTCGTCAGGCGCAAGGAGGTCGCGGCGTGAACGCCCCGCACCGGACCGCCGCCCCGACGCGCGTACTGCGGCTTCCCGGAGAACTCACCCTGCGCTACTCGGGCCGGACCGCCGCCGTGACGGCCGTTCTGCTGCTGGGATGCGCCGCGGTGTGGACGCTCAGCGTGTTCACCGGCACGTACCGGATCGACACGGGCCGGATCCTCGACGTACTCGCCGGTGGCGGATCGGGGACGGACCGGTTCATCATCGTCGGCCAGCGGCTGCCGCGCGTCTGTGCCGCGCTGCTCGTCGGAGCGGCCCTCGGGCTGTCCGGGGCGCTGTTCCAGAGCCTGTCGCGCAATCCACTCGGCAGCCCGGACGTCATCGGGTTCACCACCGGCTCCACCAGCGGCGCGCTCGTCGTCATCCTGGCCGGCGGCGGTACGGCCGGACTCGGGGTCGGCGCGGGCTCGGTGCTCGGCGGGCTGGTGACCGCGGTGGTCGTGTACGCGTTCACCGCGTCGCGCGGTGTCTCCGGCCACCGGCTGGTGCTCGCCGGTATCGCCGTGGGCGCGATGCTGGCGTCGGTCAACGACTTCCTCATCACCCGCGCCGATCTGGAGTCCGCGGAGAGCGCCAAGGCCTGGACGTTCGGCAGCCTCAACGCCGTCTCCTGGCCGCAGGTCACCCCGCTGGCGCTCGCCCTGCCCGTACTCGCCGTCGCGACCCTGGCCGTGGGCCGGCCGCTGAGGCTCATGGAGATGGGGGACGACACGGCCGGCGCCCTCGGGGTGAACATCGCGCGCGTCCGTGCGCTCGGCCTGCTGCTCGGTGTCGCCCTGGCGGGCGCGGCCATCGCCGTCGCGGGCCCGATCGGCTTCCTGGCGCTGGCCGCCCCTCAACTGGCCCGCAGAATCACCCGGGCCCCGGGCGCCCCGATCGGTTCGGCCATGCTCACGGGCGCGCTGATCCTCGCCACCGCCGATCTGCTGGCGCAGCGTCTCCTGTCCCCCTTCCAGATCCCGGTGGGGCTGGTCACCGGCGCCCTCGGCGGTCTCTATCTGCTGTGGCTGCTGTCCAGGGAGAAGAGGAACGCTCGGCCCCGATGAGCCCCGGGACGGAGCCGGTGGCGAACGGTCCGGAAGAAGAGGTGGATCTCCGACGGCGGGGCCGCGCCATGTTGGGCGCCATGTGGCGTTTACGATAAACGCATGAAGCGATGGTCATCACGCGGCGGGACCCGGCCCACTGGGCCCCGGGTTCTCCTTCTGCTGCTGGTGACCGCGGTGATGACCGGTCTGCTGGCGATGCACGGGCTGTCGCCCGTTCCCTCGCCGGAAGCGCACACCGCTTCCGTTCCGGCCTCGTCGGCTCCGGCGTCCGCGGTGGGCCCGCGGTCGTCCCCCGTACCCGCGCCCTCCGCTCATGTCATGGCCGCCGGCGCGGTGGACGGGGACTGCGTACATCAGGATCACGGCGGCGGCGGGCATCCGGAGCACGCGGACGCCACCTGCGCCGCCGCCGGTGTCGGTGCCGGTCCCGCGCTGCCGACCCCGCTCGCCTCCGCGCTGCCCGCCGGGCCGCTCGACGTGCCCTCGGCGCTACGACAGGCTCCCGGCACGGCGACGGGCGACCGGGCTCCTCCCTCATTGAGCGAACTCCAACTCCTGCGTATATAGGCGCCGCTCCCGCGGCCGTCCCCGCTGCCGAGCCGATCGGTTCGCCGGGCCGGTGGCCGCGTTCGGCACGCCCTCATCTCCCTCACCACGCACAGGAGTCGTTCCACCATGACCTCGTACCGTCACGCGGCCCGTAAGGCCGCCATCGCCGCGGCCCTGTCCGCCGCCGCGCTCACCCTCACCGCCTGCGGCGGAGACAACGGAAGTCCGTCCGCCACCGCTTCGACGTCCGCGTCCGCCTCGGCTTCGGATTCGTCAGCGGGCTCGTCGTACAACGCCGCGGACGTGTCCTTCGCGCAGGGCATGATCCCGCATCACCGGCAGGCGGTGGAGATGGCCGACCTCGCCGCCACCCGGGCCTCCTCGGCGGAGGTGAAGAAGCTCGCCGCCGAGATCAAGAAGGCCCAGGACCCGGAGATCAAGACCCTGTCCGGCTGGCTCACGTCCTGGGACGCGCAGGTGCCCACGCAGGGCAGCATGGATCACTCGGGGCACTCGATGCCCGGGATGATGGGTGACAGCGACATGTCCACGCTGGAGAAGGCGACGGGCCCGGCGTTCGACACCGCGTTCCTGAAGCTGATGGTCAAGCATCACGAAGGCGCGGTCGAAATGGCCAGGACCGAGAAGTCGGAAGGGGCCGACCAGCGCGCCAAGGACATGGCCGACGCCATCATCACGTCCCAGAGCGCCGAGATCACCCGGATGAACACACTGCTCGACAAGTAGCACTGAGGCACTGAACCACCGGAGCACCGGTGCTCCGGCCACCGGGGGCCGCGCCGAACGCGCGGTCCCCGGTCGGTCGCGGGCGGGCACCGCTACGGGAGCGGCGCTCCGCTTCCCCCCGTACGGTCCGCGTCGGCCGGAACGGAGATCACCAGTTCGGGCCGGTCCCACATCACGGCCGGCGGGTTCGCGGCCACGGTGCCGGTCCGACGAGCGCCCACGCTGCGGTAGAAACCCTCCGCGGGTGGGTGGGAGACGACACGGACGGCGTCGAGTCCGGCGCCGCGCGCCTCGTCCGTCATGTGCTCGACGAGCCGACGGCCGATACCGAGCCCCTGGGCGGCGTCCGCGACGAACATCAGATCGAGCTCGGGCGGATCGAGGACGAGCGCGTAGAAGCCGAGCAGCCGCTCGTCGGCACGCACGGCGTCCGCGGCGCCCCCTGTCCCTCCGGTCGCCACGGCCAGGAAGACCCGGTGGGTCTCGATGTAGTCGGGGCCGACCCGGTAGCCCGCGATCATCGGGGCGTACGGGCCCTCGTAGGCGCGGGAGACCCGGACGAGCCGGGTGAGCCGCCGGGCGTCCCGCGCGGTCGCCCGCCTGATCGAGACCGTCGTACCGGCCGTCCCCTCACCCACACACGTAACTCGCGGCACCATGGCGAGAGTATTACACCCGCGTCACACCCGACGCATGGCGCCCTTGCGCGGATCCGGGCGGCCGACAGGATGAGGACCGGGGCCGGCGCGCCGAACCGCCCCTGGAGTGCGTCGCGTATGCCAGAGGTCCAGACCGAGACCCGTTTTCTTTCTTTGCCCGGCAGTTGTTGGCATGGCCATGCGGAAGACTCAGCATGGAACCGCACTACGCGCGTCACCCCTTCCAGGCAATGGATTTCGGGAGACCCCATGGAAGCCCACACCCCCACACCGTCCCGCCGCGCCTTACTCCGCTCCGGTGCCGCTCTCGGCGCCGCCGCGCTGGGACTCGCCACGATCTCCGCCTCCACCGCCGAGGCCGCCGGCGACCGGAGCGCTCCCGCTGAACGCGGCGCGCCCGGCAGCGGACCGCGCGCCTCCACCGCCTATCCGCCCACCCACTGGATTCCGGCCAGCACCTCCAACTACACGGTGTCCAGCCGCCCGACGACGTATCAGGTCGACTTCGTCGTCATCCATGTCACGCAGGAGACCTTCCCCGACGCGGTGAAGATCTTCCAGGACCCGGCCAAGAAGGTCTCCGCGCACTACATGGTCGCCTCGGCGGACGGCTATATCGGCCAGTTCGTACGGGAGAAGGATGTCGCCTGGCACGCGGGCAACTGGAACTACAACACCCGCAGCATCGGCATCGAGCACGAGGGCTGGGTGGACAGGCCGGAGTACTTCACGGACGCGATGTACGCGTCGTCCGCGGCGCTGACCGCCGCCGTCTGCGGCAGATACGGCATCCCCAGGACACGCGAGCACATCATCGCCCACAGCGAGGTCCCCGGCGCCACGCACACCGATCCGGGCGGGCTCTGGGACTGGGACCGGTACATCGCACTGGTCAACAGCTGACCGGTCCGGGACTCCACAACGGGTGCGGTCGGCGGTCGTTGCCGGCCGCGCCACCGAACACAGCGGGCACGCCGACCCGTTCGGGTGAGGATTTCCCGTCGGTCTGGCGACCGTCCCGTCCCGCGTGCCATAAGGAGGAGGCAACATCCCATAGGGGAAAGAGAACATCGTGAACAGACTGCGCACCGGGCGCCGCGTCGCCTCGGCTCTCGCCGTACTCGTGATCGCCGGCGCCGGGCCGCTGGCCGCCGGCCCCGCCGGCGCCGCCGAGGTCACCGACTCCCCCGCCGTCTCCTCCCTCGCCGTCTCCTCCCCGGCGGGCGATCTCCCGCCGACGCGGTCGGCGAAGACGCCCGTGGGAGAGCCCAAGGGCAAGGTCGTCTCGCGGATCACCCTGAGCATCCGTGCGGAGCCGACCTCCCGCTCCGCCTATCTGGGCGGCCTGCGGCCCGGTACGGTGATCCCCCTCTTCTGCAAGGTCAGGGGCGAGAACGTGGAAGGCAACAACCTCTGGTACCTGCTCGGGGACGCACGCCCCGGCTATGTCGCGGCCCGTTACGTCGAGAACCAGTCGCCGGTGCCGTTCTGCCGGCGCTGACCGCACCGCGAGCGAGCGCGCCCGACGGACCCTCCGGTCTGTCCGGCGCGGCCGCGCCGCACCTCGGTGAGGGGCCCTGAGGACGGCCGGGTGACGGCGGACGTGAGCCCGCCGCCGCCACCCGGCCCACCGCCCTACGCGAACGGTGTCAGGAAGTCCTTCGGCGCGAGCGCCCGGCTCACGATGCGGGTGTCACCGATCCAGCCGTAGAAGCCCTGGCCGAACCGCTCGTCGAACTGGGTGGCGCCCAGGACGAAGGGCTTGCCCAGCGTGGCGATTCCGGTCGACTTCTGGGCCGGATTACGCGCGATCTTCGAACCGTCGACGTACATCACCGTACGGCGGCCGTCGTTGACGAGGGCGATATGCATCCAGCGGCCCACCGGGACGGCGTGGCTCCAGGAGGTGGGGTCGGCGTCCTGGCGCTGCGGGTAGACGACGAACTGGAGGAATCGCTCCGGGGAGAGATTGAGGCTGCATGTGGGCTCGTCGGGCGACCAGCCGGTCGTCTTGCCCGCGTCCCCGTTGCGCCCCTCCCAGCTGAGGATCCCCATCCAGGCGTGATCGCCGTCGAAGGGCTCCGGCAGCTTGATGAAGGTCTCGATGGTGTAACCCGACGTGAAGGTGGCGCTGTTGAGCGGGGCGCCCGCCGCGGTGGTGAGGACCGCGCCGCGGTCCGGGGCCTTCCCGCCGTCGAAGCGCAGGCTCGCGTGGGCCGGCTGGTCGAGGTGGTGCTCGGCCGACCAGGTCAGCGCGTCGGCGCCGCTCGTGTGCAGCCGGCGCACCGTCAGATCGTTGCCGTTGCCGGTCAGGTCACGGGCGACCCTGCCGTCCGTCACGGGCTTGCCCGCCCGGCCGCCGTCCGGCAGGCCGGAGGAGTCGAACCGCCAGTACGCGACCGTGCCGCGCGGCATCACGGCGGAAGCGGGGCGCGGGGCGGGCGGAGTGACCGGGGCGAAGCCGGCGAACCGTTCGGTGAAGTCGATGTCCAGGCTGAACCGGTCGACCGGGCCGGTCAGTTCGATGGTCTCGGCCTCCAGGGGCGTCCGCTTCTCCGGATCGCGGGCGAGGAACCACGGCGAGAACGTCTCGACGTCGATGACTCCGCGGGCCAGATCGAAACCGTACAGCCGGATCATCCCGGCACCGCCGTAGTAGCGGTCCTGGTAGTTGGTGATCTGGACGTGTACGTCATGACCGGCGTCGTTGGTCAGTACGGTGCGGCCCGGCGGCCAGTAGTGACCGCCCAGGGCCAGGAAGATCTGGTCGTTGCCGCGGACGATGCCGTCCCACAGCCGCTTGCCGTTGTCCGACAGCTGGGCCGCGCCGTCGTCGTCCGACCACGCGAGGTCGTGAGTGGTCAGCACGGCGGGCAGCGACGGGTGCTTGTCGAGCACACCCTGCGCCCAGCGCAGTCCCGCGTCCGACACCCGCCAGTCCAGGGCGAGGATCAGCCACTCGCGGCCCGCCGCGCGCACCACGTGGTAGCTGTTGTAGCCGTCGGGCGAGGCACCGCCGAAGGTCGGCATGGAGGAGTAGCGCTTCGGCCCGAAGGCCTTGAGGTACGCGCTGTCGCCACGCTGGTCGTCCATCGACCCGTTGATGTCGTGATTGCCCGCGAGGACGCTGTAGGGCACCTTGCCGTGCAGGATACGGAAGGTGTCGGCGGCGAGCTCGATCTCTTCGCCGGTGCCGTGCTCCGTGACATCACCGAGGTGCGTCATAAAGGCGATATTGGATTCGCCGCGCTCCGAGACGAGGTACCGGAACGTCTCGCGCAGCGGCGCCGGGTCGGAGCTGTCGGCGTCGAAGAGATACTGGGTGTCCGGAAGGACGGCCAGCGCGAACCGGGGGCTGTCGGTGTCGAACCGGCCTCCGCCGCCCCCTGCCGTGGCCGCCGCCGTCGCGGTCGCGGCCCGCGCCGGTACGGTGTCGAGCGCGGTCGCGGCGACGCCCGCGGCCGGTACGACGAGCGCGGCCTGAAGCAGCGCCCGTCTGTCCAGATTCTTCTTGCTGTCTGCCGTGCTCATGCGTACTCCATGCACTGGATGTCCGTGTCCGCTGCACTGTGCTGATCGGCCGTGTCCGCCCGATGGCAGGGAGCTGAACGGTGGCCGCCCTTCATCGCACGAATGGGACCGTATGGCGTGAAGGAGCCCACACAGCGCGAAAGTGGTACCGGAAGGAAGTCCGGGCCGCCCGGGCCTGCTTGATCTGATGGGTCTGCCCGGTCAGTCGGCTCTGCCCGCGCTGCCCGCGCTGCCCGCGCTGCCCGCGCTGCCTGGCCTGTTCGGCTCAGCCCGGTCCGTCGGGTTCGCCACCGACGCCGCTGACGCCGCTGACGCCGCCGGAGCGATGCACGAAGATCTTCGCAACGGCCACGCGACAGCGCGTGCGCCCGAGTGGAGGGGATTCCTGATGCGCCGTCACGGAACTGTCCTGGATGACCTCGATCGCAAGATCCTCACAGCGCTGATCGCCGACGCCAGGGCGAGTTTCAAGGAGATCGGTCTGTCCATCGGGCTGTCGGCGCCCGCGGTGAAGCGCCGGGTGGACCGGCTGCGGGAGGACGAGGTGATCACCGGCTTCACCACGGTGGTCACACCGTCGGCGCTGGGATGGCACACCGAGGCGTATGTGGAGGTGTTCTGCGAGGGGGCCGCGCCGCCGAAGCGGCTGGCGGAGGTCGTACGGAACCATCCCGAGATCCAGTCGGCCGTCACCGTGACCGGACGCGCCGACGCGATCCTCCATATCAGGGCGCTCGATGTCGAACACTTCGAGGATGTACTCGAACGGATCCGCGCGGAATCGTTCGTGAAGGAGACGCACAGCTTCGTAGTGCTGTCCCATCTGCTGCCGAGCAGTCCCGAGGCGGGCACGGGACGCTTCTCACGGATTAACGAGTAGCCGCTCCCACGCCTTCACACGCAACAGAGTTGCGGTCCCACGCAACATTCCTCTCTTGTTCGCGCATCCCCCGCCTCCATATTCTGGTTCTCATCTCCCCGGTTCCAGGAAAGGGCCGTTCATGGTGCCACGACGGACAGCGAAGAAGCGCCGTTATCTGGTCTGCCCGCCGGAGTATTTCGATGTCCGCTATGCCATCAACCCCTGGATGACATCGGAGGATCCGGTGGATTCGGCGCTGGCGCTCCGGCAATGGGAAGCCCTCGTCTCCGTATACCGGGATCTGGGACACGATGTGGAGTTGATGACGCCCGTCGCCGGTCTGCCGGACATGGTGTTCGCCGCCAACTCCGCTCTGACGCTTGGCGGGAGGGTATTCGGGGCGCACTTTCACGCACCGGAGCGGCGGCCCGAATCCGGTCACTACCGGGCGTGGTTCGAAAACGCCGGCTTCGAGGTGGGCACACCTGTCCATATCTGCGAGGGAGAGGGTGACTTCACACCGGTGGGAGGGCTCCTCCTCGCCGGGACGGGATTCCGTACGCTGCCGCAGGCACACCAGGAGGCCCAGGAGTTCTTCGGTGTGCCCACGGTCAGCCTGCGCCTGGTCGACCCGCTCTTCTACCATCTGGATACGGCGTTGTTCGCGCTCGACGACGACAATGTCGCCTACTATCCGGGCGCGTTCTCACCGGGAAGTCAGCGGGTGCTGAGAGCCCTCTTCCCTGACGCGGTGATCGCGACCGCGCAGGACGCCAAGTGCTTCGGCCTCAATTCCCTGTCGGACGGGCGCCATGTGGTCATCGCCCAGGACGCGGCCGGCCTCATCGAAGCGGTGGCGGACCGCGGATACCGTCCGGTCCCGGTGGATCTCTCGGAATTCCGGAAGGCCGGCGGCGGGGTGAAATGCTGTACGCAGGAGATCCGTACAGAGTAGGTCCGTACGCGCGTGATCGGCAGGCGGTGGATCCGCCGTACACGGGCGCTTATCTGGTTGAGCCCGAGTTCGGCCCGTGCTACCACTGGCGGGTTCACTGAAAGCCGATCATGAAACAGCGAAGGGCTGGCAGACATGGTGCTCGGAGACCTCGTCAAACTGCGAGCGATGGATCCGTCGGACGCCGAGGCGCTGTGGCGGTGGAACCACGATCCCGACATCATGCGCTGGATGAACGACGACTACGCCCAGCCGCTCGGCCGGGTCAGGAGCTGGCTGGAGCAGCGGCCGCGCAATACGTACGGTGAAGTGCTCTTCGGGATCGAGGCGCTCACCGACACGCATCTCATCGGCCTCGTCCAGCTGCGCGAGGCCGAGCCGGAGACGGGGTGCGCCAAGCTCGACATCTATCTCGGTGAGAAGGAGTACTGGGGACGCGGGTACGCCACCGACGCGATGCGGACGGTCTGCCGCTACGGCTTCGAGAAGATGCGGCTGCACAAGATCTCACTGACCGTCGTCACCGAGAACCACGCCGCTCACCGCGTCTACGAGAAGGTGGGCTTCGTCGACGAGGGCAGGCTGCGCCAGGCTTTCCGACGCGATGGCCAGTGGTACGACATGTTCACGATGGGGCTGCTGGAGGGCGAGCTCCGTCAGGCGTCGAAGCCGGGTGCGTAAACCCGCTTCGTAAACCCGCTTCGTAGATCCGCTTCGTAGATCCGCTTCGTAGATCCGCTTCGTAGACCGCTGATTGGGCTCCTTCGCTCCTGCGCGGATCTCGGTCGGCAGTGCCCAACTGATATGTGTGGCAATGCGGTTGGCCACTAGAATTCGGTGACGGGCGCGTCGTCGCGTCCGACGGATTGGGGGGCGCGATGTCTTGGGATCAGCAGGGCGGGGACAGAGGAAATAGCGGGGACAGAGGGAATACCGGGGCCGGAGGGTTCGGAGGGACCGGAAACGGGATCGGGGGATTCGGCGGAACCGGAGGGTTCGTGATACCCCCGCCGCCCTCCCGGCCGCCGACCCCGCCGCCTCCGCCACCCGGGCCCGCGGACCCGGCGCGGGCCGTCGCGGTGGCCCTGCTCAACCTCACCGGCCTCGGGCTCGGTTACGCGCTCATGCGCCGCCGGCTCGCGACGGCCGTGTGTGTGATCGTGACCGGCGTTCTGCTGGTGATCGCCCTCCCCGCGGAGCCGGACGGCGTCTCCGGTGGGGTTCTCACCACCTACCTCGTCTTCCTGGCCCTCGCGGCCGGTCACGGCGCGGTCCGCGGGCTGCGTACCCCGCTGGCCTGGCCGCCGCGGTCGCCCGTCGCCGTGCTGCTCGGTCTTGTACTCCTCGCCGCTCCGGTCGGAGGAGTGGTCCTCTACGACGGGGCGCGTGAGGAGGCCACGCAGCAGATGCTCCTCGACCGCCTCGGCGAGGCCGACCAGCTGGTGCGGACAGCCACGAGCAAGCCGTTCGAGGCGGCCGAGCCGGACTACACCAAAGCGCTGGGTGTCTACCGTGATCTCAGCGAGGACCACGCGGATTCCCGGGCCGCCGAGCGCGTTCCCGACCGGCTGAACACGTACTACAAGACGGTCGGCGCTCCGTACGACGAGCGGAAGTACTGCGAGGCCATCGCGCCGCTGAACTATCTGCGGTCAGTCCCGGACACCATCGGCGAGAAGGAGCTCGGTTCGCTGGCCGGCTGGCCCGACGACCGGCTCGCCACCTCGCTCTACGAGTGCGGGCTGCCCGGTCTCGGCAGCGTCATGGGCGGCGCGGAGACCGGCGGTCATCTCTACGAGCTGCTGACCACCTTCCCTCGTTCCCCGCAGGCCGCGCGGGTCGAACCGGCCGTCAGCTCCGCGATCGACAAGGTCGCCAAGGACCTGAAGGGCGGCGAACCGTGCACGGCCAACGAGACGATGCGCAACCTCGCCGAGCAGGCCAAGGCCCTGCCGGGCGACGCGGCGGGCCTGTCCGCGGCCCTGGACAAGGACGCGGGGAAGGCGCGGAAGCATGTCCAGGCCGGTATGTACGCGTGCGGCGTGGACCAGTACAGGGACGGCAAGTTCGGCGACGCGCGGGACACGATGAACGACTTCGTCGGCGCGTACAAGAACGACAAGAACCGGGCGCTCGCCAAGAAGATCGCCATAGCCGCGGAGATAGCCCAGGACGAGCCCGCCGCGGGTAAGCGTCTGCCCACCATGGCCTCCGGCGGCGGCATCACCGTCACCATCAGCAACGACAGCCCCGAAGAGGTCGAGATCCTTTACACGGGCCCGGTCACCGGCAGCGTCAAGCTCAAGGCGTGCGACGGGTGCAGGAGGTACCAGAGCTCTCTGGCCGCGTCGTCCGGCGCCTGTCAGGGAGGCGAGAACTACCCCAGCAAGACGATCACCCTGCCCGCCGGCACCACGTACTTCCTGCACAAGTCCACGGGTGGCTCCGCCTCGACCGGTACGGACACGACCAAGATCGAACCGGGCTACACGTACACGGAGTGCGCCTACGTGGTCGAGGGCCTGGGCACGGGCTTCTAGAGCGGGTAGCCCTGGCCAGGGTTTCCAGGAGGTACGGGGAAGTCCCGCCCGCCGGCCGGTGGGCGGGACTTCGTGGTCCCGGCGCCCCCTCCACAAATGAAGAGGTGTTCATTCATCCCTGCGTGATGAATCGGTCGCTCGGTGCCGTTCGCCGTGGAGGAACCCAAGGACCTCGTGGTCGGCGACACCCTCCTGAGCCTGGCGGCGGCGGCCGAGCATCAGGGCGCCAAACGGCCGTCCAGGATCCCGAGAACGGGCCCGCCGAGCAGGCCGAGCACCACCGAGCCGGCGGCGATCGCGCAGGCGAAGCCGCCGGCCGGCCGCGACCACACACGTGGCGTCGCCGCGGCGGAGCCCGAGACCGCCGCGGCGATCCAGCGCAGATAGTAGAAGAGCGAGGCCACGGTGTTGACCGCCGCGACGACCGCCAGCCACGCGTAGCCGCCGTCGAACGCCGCGCTGAACGCCTCCAGCTTGCCGAGGAAGACGGCGGTGGGCGGCGTACCGACCAGGCCGAGCAGACAGACGACCAACGCGGCGGTCAGCGCGGGCCGTTCCCGTATCAGACCCCGGTAGTCCTCGATGGCACGCGCCCCCGGCAGCGCGCAGACGACGGCGAACGCCCCGAGGTTCGTCAGCGCGTACGCCGCCAGGTAGTACAGCAGGGCTCGCTGGCCGATGTCCGTACGGCCCGCGACGACGACGGGGAGCAGGAGGTAGCCGACCTGGCTGATGGTCGAGTACGCGAGCAGCCGCTTGACGTCACGCTGGAAGAAGGCGGCCAGATTGCCCACCGTCATCGACGCGACGGACAGGACCGCCACCAGCTCGGGCCACGGTACGGAGGTGTCCGCGAGGGGTACGGCCGCGAGGCGGTAGAGCGCGGCCAGCGCACCGATCTTGGGCACGGTCGTGAGGAACGCCGCCACGGGCGCCGAGCTGCCCTGCACTGCGTCCGGAACCCAGAAGTGCGCCGGTACGCCGCCCGCTTTGAACAGCACCCCGGCCAGCAGCGCCACCACACCGGCGGCCACCAGCTCGGCGGACACGCCCGGCAGTCCGGTCCGCAGCACCGGATACGACGTGCCGCGCCCGGCGGCGAGCAGCAGGGTGATCCCGCCGAGCATCACCACACCGAGGAGAGCTCCGACGACGTAGTACTTCAGTGCCGCCTCGGTCCCCGGCCCGTCCTTGCGGAAGCCGGCCAGCGCGTACGCGGGGACGCTGGCCAGCAGATATCCCGCCGCGAGCAGCAGCAGGTCCTGGGTTCCGGCGAGCATCAGCGCCCCCAGGGCCGCGAGTTGCAGCAGCACGTAGAACTCGCTCTCCCGGCGGTTCGCGTGGAGCGGGCCGACAGCGAGGGCGAGAACCAGCAGGGTGCCGCCGAGGATGACGATCCGGCTGCTGTTCGTGACCGGGTCCACCGCGAAGGACGCGCCGAACGCGGTGGTGGTCGGCCCGGCGGCGGCCACGGCGGACGCCACGACGCCCGCGCCGCACGCCGTGAACGCCAGTGCGCCGGTCAGCCACTGCCGGCGCCGCGGCAGCCAGGTGCCCAGCAGCAGTCCGAGGACGGCGGACGCGGCGAGCAGTACCTCGGGAAGCAGATCGAGCGGGTTCTCGTTCATCTCCGTCATCGCGCGAGCAGCTCCAGCACGTCCCGGGAGGCCGGCTCGATGACGTCCAGCACGAAGCGCGGCGCGAGGCCGAGGATCACACCCAGGGCGAGCAGCGGAACGACGGCGGCGCTCTCATGGGGCCGGAGGTCGGGGAACGGTCCCGCCGCGCCCGGAGCGACGGCCGGAAGCCGGAGCGGGCCGAGGAAGATCTGTCGCAGGGCGCGCAGGAACAGGCCCGCGGTGATCACGATCCCGAGCACGGCGAGCCCGGTCGCCACCGGCCGCGGGCCCAGACTCCCGGTGAGGATCTGGAATTCGGCGATGAAGCCGGAGAACCCGGGCAGGCCCAGCGAGGCGAAGGCGGCGACGCCGGTCAGCGCCGCGAAGACCGGCGCCCGTCCGGCTACGCCCGAGTACGCCGCCATGTCGTACGTACGGCCGCGCGCGTACAGCACGCCGGCGAGCAGGAACAACGCTCCCGTCAGCAGACCGTGACTGACCATCTGGAACACGGCCCCGCTGACGGCGAGTTGGCGCGCCTCCACCCCCGTGGCGACGGACGCCGCCGCGCCGATCGCGAGGATGATGTAGCCCATGTGATTGACCGAGGTGTACGCGATCATCCGCTTGAAGTCGCTCTGGGCGAGCGCGACCAGCGCCCCGTACAGCACGGACACCACACCGATCACGACGAAGACGGCGGCGTACTGCCGCCAGGCGCCGGGGAGGATCGGCAGGGCGATACGCAGGAATCCGTACGTGCCCATCTTCAGCAGGACCCCGGCGAGGATCGCCGACCCGGCGGCCGGTGCCTCGGTGTGCGCCGGAGGCAGCCAGGTGTGGAAGGGGACGGTCGGTGTCTTGACCGCCAGGCCGACGCCGATCGCGAGCAGGACCAGGGCGCCGTACAGGGACCGTCCGGCGAGCGGGTTCTCGCGGGTCAGATCGACGATGTCGAAGGTGTGCGGCGAGGCGGCCAGATACAGGCCGATGAATCCCAGCAGCAGGGCCAGCGACCCGATGAAGGTGTAGAGGAAGAACTTCAGCGCGGCACGGGCCGCGTGCCGGTGTCCCCACCCCGCGATGACGAAGTACATCGCCACGATCGACAGATCGAAGAAGATGAAGAAGAGGATCAGGTCGAGGCCGACGAACAGCCCCAGGCAGGTCGTCTGGAGGAAGAGGAAGAGCGCGGCGAACTCCCGGACGCGCCGTCGCTCGCGCCACGCGTACAGCGCGCAGGCCAGGAACAGCACACAGGCCATCGCGACCAGCGGCAGGGACAGCCCGTCGACGCCCACGTGGTAGCCGACCCCGGCGCTGGGGATCCAGCGGGCGCGGGTCTCGTACCGCATCCCGCCGCCGGCTCCGTATCCCCACCACACGGCGACGGTCAGGGCCAGTTCCAGCGCGGCGGTCGCCACCCACGCGGCGAGGAACAGGCCGGGGGGAGCGCCGCGCGGTACGCAGAGCAGCAGCACCGCGACGGCGGTCGGAAGCAGGACGATGGCCGTGAGCACGGCGGTCACCTCATGAGGACGAGTACGACGGCGAGGACGGTGAAGGCGACGACAGCCTGGGCGAGGTACTGATGCAGTTGGCCGGTCTGCGGCATGCGCGCCCAGCGGCCGAGTGCGCGCGCGCCGGCGGCGACGCCCTCGACGGCGCCGTCGACGCGCCCTTCGACCCGGCGGTCGGTCCAGCGCGCGAGCCGGAGGACGCTCCGCGCGCCGCCGTCGACGGCCCGGTCCAGTACGTGGTCGTCGAACGCGGCCAGCGCGTGGGCGAGGCGTACCACCGGCCGTACGAGGAGGAGCCGGGCCGCGGCCTCCAGGCCCAGCCAGTCGGCCACCCACCGCCGTCCTGCGGACCGCGGGCCCCTCACCCAGACGACAGCGGAGACGACGAGGGCGAGCGCGCCGGAGAGGACGAACTCCCAGGCCACCGGGGTCGGTTCGGCGGGTCCGCCCAGGACGCGGCCGAGCGCCGCGCGCGCCGGCGGGAAGCCGAGCACGGTCAGGCCGGCGCAGGCGACGGCGAGGGCCACCAACGGCGGCCGGGTCACCCAAGGCAGGGTGACCGCGGCCGCGTCGGTGGGCCGCCAGACGAACCAGAGCGCCTTCGTCGCGTACACCGCCGAGACGACGGCCCCCGCCAGTCCGACCACGTACAGCGCGGCGCTCTCGTGCAGCGCCGCGGCGAGAAGCACGTCCTTCGCCGCCCACAGCGACAGCGGCGGGATACCGGCGAGCGTGAGCGCCGCGACGGTGAAGGTGGCTCCGGCCGTACGGTTGCGGCGCGCCGCACCGTACAGGGCGGGGAGTGTGCCGGCCCCCAGCACGGTCAGCCAGGCACCGGCCACCAGGAACGCGAGGCTCTTGGCCGCCGCGTGGGCCATCAGCTGTACGGTCGCGCCGGTCGCCGATCCGACGCCCGCGGCGAGCACCATGAAGCCGATCTGCGCGCAACTGGACGCGGCCAGCAGCTGCTTGAGGTCGCTCTGCGCGACCGCGACCAGACCGAGCAGTACGGCGGTGACCGCGCCCGTCCAGGCCACCGCGGTCCCTCCCCAGCCGGACGCGGCCAGCAGCGGCTCCAGCCGGATCAGCAGATACGCGCCTGCCACCACCATGGTCGCGGAGTGCAGCAGGGCGGAGACCGGACTCGGTCCCCGCATGGCGTGCGAGAGCCAGAAGCTGAAGGGCAGTTGGGCCGATTTGCCGAGCGCGGCGACCATGACCCCCGCGGTGATGAGTGCGAGCCAGGGCCCGGTGGCGCGCGGAAGATCCGCGAGGGCGAGCGTGGCGGACCCACCGGCCGCGAGGGCGGCCCCGGCGGCGAGATACAGCCCGAGGTCCGCCGCGCGGGTGGTGAGGAAGGCGATGTTCGCCGCCCGGCCGCGCTCCGGGTCGCGCCACCAGAAACCGATGAGCGCCCAGGAGGTGGCGCCCATCAGCTCCCAGGCCATCAGCAGTACGGGGAGCGTCGCCGCCGTCACGGTGGTCAGCATGGCGCCGCTGAACAGGAGCATGAGCCCGAAGAAACGCGCACGCGCCTCCCCGGGGCGGATATCGCCGACGCTGAAGACCAGGACGGCGGTGGTGATCGCCGCCACCGTCACGGTCATCACCCCGGAGAGGCCGTCCACCACGAGCCGTACGGGCAGCCCGTCGAGCAGTGGGGCCCCGGCCGCCGGACGGCCGAGGGCGACCGCGACAGCGAGGCCCAGGGTGACGAGAGCGGTGGCGACCGCGGCCACGGGTGCGACCCGGTCGGCCGCGCGCCCGCTGACCGCGAGAACGGTTCCGGCGGTCAGCGGCAGGGCGAGCAGCGCCCACAGCAGGACGCTCATTCCCTCAGCTCCGCCGCCATGTCGGTCATCTCGACCTCGCGGGCCCGGAACAGCGCGGTGACCACGGCGAAGCCGATGGCCATCTCCACGGCCATCACCGTGACCGCGAGGACGACCAGCACCTGGCCGTCGGCGGTGGCGGGCGCGATGTAGTGCCGGACGGCCGCGGCGGCGAGGATGATTCCGCCCACCATCAGTTCGAGGCCCATCATCAGCATGACGATCGACTGCTGGGTCAGCGCGCCGAACAGCCCGGTGCTGAACAGCGCGGCGGCGAGCAGGAGGAACAGTTCGAGACTCATCGGCCGCCGTCTCCCCGTACCGGATCTCCGGTGGTTCGGGCTCGGGTTCGGACTCGGGCTCGCGGGTCGTCGCCGAACCGGTCGTAGCGTCCACGGCGAGTGGCCAGGACCACCGTGGCGACGATGGTGGCGAACAGGGCCATGCCGAGCACCATCATGGTGAGCATCTGCGGTCCCATCAGCGACAGACCGAGCGCGGTCGTGGGATCCTCCGGCGGTCTTCCCTTCCGGGCGGGCCAGGGCGCGAGGAGCGCGCCGGCGGCCAGCACGGCGAAGACCGCCGCGCTGATCCAGGCCGCGCCCTTCCTGTTGTGCACCATCGACATGGGCAGCAGACCGGCGGGGTTCATCATGTACATCACCATGAACACGGCCATGATGGCCATTTCGATGGTCATCATCAGGATGATCACCACGCCGAGGTAGTCGAGGCCGAGCAGCAGAACCTCGCCGCCGACGCAGAGCAACGACATCAGCAGGGCGTATGTCGCCCGCGCCATCGAGTCGAACCGGAACACCATGATCCCGGCGCCGGTCGCGAGGACGGCGAGCACCCAGAAGATCACGTCGTCAAGCCTCAACGGCTCCTCACCGCCCTGTCATCGGTCGAGCACGACCACGGCCACGAAGAGCGCCTGAAGGAGTGTCAGCGGTACGAGCACCAGCCAGCCGAGCCCCATGTAGCGGTCCATACGCAGGACCGGCAGCAGCCGGCGCCCCGTCACCAGCAGGGCCAGTACCAGCGCGGTCTTCAGCACGGTCCACGCCCAGCCGGGCAGAAGCGGCCCGTGTCCTCCGCCGAGGAAGAGCGGCACGCTGAAGGCCGCGGTCACCACGAGGAGCAGCCACCGCCCGCCCAGGAACACCAGCCGGTCCACGCCCGACAGCTCGACCGCCGCTCCGCCCGCCGTGTCCCGTCCCAGCGGTCCGCCGAACGGCCCCCAGAACGACATGGCCATCGCGCTCAGCAGATAGACGACGAAGGCGACCGGCATCCACACCACGAACCAGAGCCCGTCCTGAGCGGCGACGACATCGCCGACGCGCAGGGACTCGGCGCCCAGGGCCGCGGTGGTGAGGGCGAACATGTGCGGAAGTTCGTACGCCAGCCCCTGTGCGAGGAAGCGGTATCCGCCGATCAGTGACAACGCCGAGTTGGGACCCCAGCCCGCCAGCCACACGGCCGCCCAGGCAAGGGCCTCCATGGCGTTGAACCATACGACGCCCACGCTCGGATCGCTGACGGCGCGGAACCCCCAGGGCAGCACCGCGCCCGCGAGCACGGCGGCCACGGGGACCAGCACCACTCCGGCCCTGCCGAGTGCCACGTCCGCGGCTGTCGTCCGGCGCCGCTGCTGTACGAGGAGGCGCAGGCCCTCACGCACCGGTGCCGCCGCGCGAACGACCCACTCGCGTGGTGTCCCGGCGCGGCCCCGCTCCGCCGCGGCCGTCAGCGCCGCGTCGTATCCGGCCGTGACGCCGGCGGCGGCCAGCAGGACGGCCGGCAGGACCACGGTGGCCCACAGGGGCGCGGATTCAGGCATGGGCCGTCCCTGCCACCGGCGCGGGGGCCAACTCGTCGATATCGGGATCGAGGCTCGCCACAATGGCCCGCGCGCACCCGAACTCGGCGCCTGTCAGCAGCTCCGGCAGAACGTCGAGAAGTGCCCGCGAGGGCGGAAGATCCCCGTCGAGGGTGCCGCGTGGCCCTCGCATGTCGCCGGGGGCCAGTGGCCGGGTGTCGTCGAAGTCCCGTACGGCCCGGGAGATTTCCGTCAGCCAGAGGTGGAGGCGGGCGTGGGCGTCACCGTCCGCCGCGAGAGCCGGGCCGGTCACGCCCCGTTCCCGCGCGTGGGCCGCGGGCAGCGGGCCGAGTCCCGTGAGGAGCCATCGCAAGGTCCGGGACCGCCCCACCCGCGCGGCCAGGCGCTGTAGTTCCGCCGTCGTACGCGCTGAGGGAGGGCCGCCGAGCACCTCGTCCCGGAGGCGCCGGGAGCGGGCGGCGGAATCGGCCCATCCGACGACGGAGAGCAGCCTGCCGAGGCTGTCGAGATGGGCCGCGCAGCGGCGGCGGGCGGCGGTCCCGCGCGTGATGTGCTCGCCCCGGGCGGCCCGCAGCCAGGGCGCGGCCCAGAACGGCGTGCGGTCCGGCGGCCCGGGCAGATGCTCGACTTCGGCGTGCTGGACGACGTCCCCTTGGAGTGCGCAGCGCAGGATCAGCCCGGCCGGCCAGTCGGCCAGGGCCGGTCCCAGCGGCACATGCAACCGGTCCAGCCGGAGCCCGTCCCGGTCGTCGGCGCGTTCGGCCAGCGGCAGACCCGCCACTTCGGACATCGCGTGTGTGTCGTGGCCTTCGGGGCTCTCCGGGCCTTCGGGGCTCTCGTGGCCTTCGGGGCCTGTGGGTTCATGTCCGGTGGGGCGCGGTGTCGTTCTCGTATCCAGCTGTGCCGTTACCCGTTCGCGTACCTCGTCGAGGGAACGGGCGGCGTGACCGGGCTCCGTCACGGTGATACGGCAGGCCGGCCGCGGCATGGCGCGTGCGAGATCGTCCAGCCATCGCGCGTGGGCGGGCACCGGGGCCGCGCAGACCACCAGCGCGTCCGCGGCGGCGGGCGAGGCCATCACCGGCCAGCCCCGACGTCTGAGTTCCGCCTCGACGCCGAGCCGGATCCCGGTCGCGCCCGGCCAGGTCCCGAGGAAGACCGCGGGACGCCGCATGGCGGTACGCCGGAGGGCGCCTCTCAGGTCCATCGGAAGGCCCCCTCACGCCAGGCGTAGGCCACCGCGGCGAAGAGAATCCCGAGGAACAGGAACATCTCGATGACGGCGCTCACGCCGACCCGTGTCACCACCTTGACCCACGGATACATGAAGAGCATCTCCATGTCGAAGGCCAGAAAGATCATCGCGACGGGGTACCAGCGCACATGGAACCGCGAGAACGCGTGTTCGGCGGCGGGCAGTCCACCGGTGAACGGACCCGCTTCCAGCGGGGTACGGTCGACGGCCAGCCACGCGGCCAGTCCGTACAGCGCCGCCAGACCGGCCACGACCACCGCGAGGAGAACCAGCACCGGCTGCCACGCACCCACCTCGCCCTTCCTCCGCTCTCTCTCCGCTCGTCCCGGAAGGACCGCGAAGCTCATGGTGTGCCGAGGACACACTCACATCGTGGAGGCGCGGCGAAGATCTCGTCCGGGGCCGATCCGGTGTCCCTCGCGGTGGGCGTCGGGCCGGGCGCGGCGGGGCGCGGCACCTCGGGCAGCGGCGCGTCACCGTACGGGACGGCGGCGATGCGATTGGTCCATACCAAACCCTTGACGCGCGCTTCGCTCACACCTTGAATCAAGTATTGAACTCCCTTGTCAAGTCCCCCACTTGTGTGCGTCTCGCGAAAGGTATGACATGGGCATGAAAATCAACTGGAGGCGCGCGGTCGCCCGGCGGCGCGTCTCCATCACCCGCAGGGCGGCGTACGCGGCCGTCGGCTCCCTCATCGTGGGCCTGCTGAGCGTCCTCCCCGCGTCTCCCGCCGCGGCGGCCACCGGCCAGATCAGCGGGCTGGCGGGCAAGTGCGTCGACGTGGCGGGCGCGTCGAGCGCCAACGGCACCGCCGTACAGTTGTACGACTGCAACGGCACCGGCGCCCAGCAGTGGAGCGTCAACTCGGACGGCACCATCCGGGCTCTCGGCAAGTGTCTGGACGTCACTGGCAATTCGACCGCCGACGGCGCCGTGCTCCAGCTGTGGGACTGCTCCGGCGGCGCCAATCAACGGTGGGTCGTGACCGCCGCGCGGGACATCGTCAGTGTCGCCGCCGACAAGTGCGTCGATGTCACGGGCAACAACTCGGCCAACGGCACCCGGCTGCAGATCTGGACCTGCACCGGCGCGGCGAACCAGAAGTGGTCGGCCCCGGCCACCGGGGGCGGCAACCCGAGTCCGGGCGGATTCGTGGTCTCCGAGGCCCAGTTCAACCAGATGTTCCCCGGCCGGAACCCCTTCTACACGTACAGCGGTCTGACCGCCGCTCTCAGCGCCTACCCCGCCTTCGCCAAGACCGGAAGCGACACCGTCCAGCGCCAGGAGGCCGCAGCCTTCCTCGCCAACGCCAACCATGAGACCGGCGGCCTGGTCCATATCGTGGAGCAGAACACCGCCAACTACCCGCATTACTGCGACTGGGGCCAGCCCTACGGCTGCCCGGCGGGCCAGGCCGCGTACTACGGCCGCGGCCCGATCCAGCTCAGCTGGAACTTCAACTACAAGGCGGCCGGCGACGCGCTCGGCATCGACCTGCTCAACAATCCCTGGCTCGTGCAGAACGATTCGGCCGTGGCCTGGAAGACCGCCCTGTGGTACTGGAACACCCAGTCCGGCCCCGGCACCATGACCCCGCACAACGCGATGGTCAACCAGCGCGGCTTCGGCGAGACGATCCGCAGCATCAACGGTTCCCTGGAGTGCGACGGGCGCAACCCCGCCCAGGTCCAGAGCCGGGTCGACGCCTACCAGCGCTTCATCTCCATCCTCGGCACCACGCCGGGCGGCAACCTCTACTGCTGACCGCGGGGACAGGATCCCCACGGCCCGATGAAGATCTCGGGGGCCGTCCGGCCGCGCGCCGGGCGGCCCCCGTAGCTTGAACGGCGGTCGGCTCAGGTGGAATTGACCCTCGGATCGCGGACATCGGCCCGGGAGGCGCTGAGAAGCGGACCATCTCGTCGTGCGCGGTCGGAGGGCGTAGGCGATCAGGGGGCGTACGCGGTCAGGGGCGGACGAGGACCTTCAGGGCCTCACGGTTGTCCATCGCGCGGTAGCCGCCGGGCACCTCTTCCAGCCCGACGGTGCGGTCGAAGACGCGGCCCGGCTCGACCGTGCCGTCGAGGACGTCGGGCAGCAGCTCGTCGATATAGGCGCGCACCGGGGCCGGGCCGCCGTTGAGTGTGATGTTGGGGCCGAACAGGCTGCCGAACCCGATCGGCGCGTCCTCGTACTGCGGCACACCGACGCGGCTGATCACACCGCCGGGACGCACCACACCCACCGCCATCTCGTAGGCGCTCATGTATCCGACGGCCTCAAGCACCGTGTGGGTGCCGTCGCCGCCGGTGAGCTCGCGCACCTTCGCGATGCCGTCCTCGCCGCGCTCGGCGACCACGTCGGTGGCCCCGAAGTCACGTCCGAGGTCGGTGCGGTCCTTGTGTCTGCCCATGAGGATGATCCGCTCCGCGCCCAGCCGCTTGGCGGACAGCACGGCCATCAGCCCGACGGCGCCGTCACCGATCACGGTCACCGTGGTGCGCGGGTTCACCCGGGCCATCTTCGCCGCGTGGTAACCGGTGCCGTACACGTCGGACAGGGTCAGCAGGGACGGCAGCAGGGCGGAGTCCTCGCCGACAGGAAGCTTTACCAGCGTGCCCTGGGCCTGCGGGACACGGATCGCCTCGGCCTGTCCGCCGCCTATGCCGCCCGCGGCCCAGAACCCGCCGTGGCGGCAGGAGGTCTGTAGGCCCTCGCGGCAGAAGTCACAGGTGTTGTCGGCCCACGCGAAGGGGGCCACGACGAGATCGCCGCGCCTCAGCCCGGAGACGTCGGAGCCGAGTTCCTCGACCACGCCCAGGAACTCGTGGCCCATCGGCGTTCCCTGCTCGGAGACCGGAATGTTGTGGTACGGATGCAGGTCACTGCCACAGATACACGCGCGCACGATACGTACGATCGCGTCAGTGGGCTGTCGCAGAACGGGGTCGGGCGCGTTCTCCACGCGCACATCGCCGGGACCGTACATGAACGTGGCTCGCATGAGGCACCTTCCCTAGTGGTGGCGTTCGGTTGATTTCGGAGGTCGGTTGGCTTCGGTGGTCAGAGGCGCCCGTACCGGCGCGAGCGGTCAGGCCCGCGGGTAGTGGTATTCGTCGTCCGTGACGTGCTCGCCCCACTGGGTTTCCGGGCCCTCGTCGCCGCGCCCTTCCCACAGCGCGATGTGAGTCATGAAGTGGTCCGGCGCGGCGCCGTGCCAGTGCCACTCACCGGGCGGGGTGTGGACGGTGTCGCCGGGGCGCATCACGACGACCTCGCCGCCCCGGGACCGCACCAGCCCGATGCCGTCGGTGACGTGCAGCGTCTGCCCCACGGCATGCGTGTGCCAGGCGGTACGGGCGCGGGGTGCGAAGCGCACCGTGTTCGCCCGCATACGGGACGGCTCCTGGCCGGCGTAGAGGACGTCGAACCACACATCACCGGTGAACATCTCGTCCGGACCCTTGGTCGAGGGCTTCTTCGGCAGCTTTTCCATGCCGGTCGCTCCTTGTGGATGAGAGAGGGGAAAGGGAAACCGCGGTCTTCAGCTGACTGGCGGTTCCACGTGGTCGCGCGCTCTTCATCTCGCGCCGCCCACATCATCAAGACTCGCATTCCCACACCCGCCCGCAAAGGGGAGACCTCCCTCCCCGGGACACATTCATCCTGGGAGGAAACCGTCCCCCTCGCATGAGCGTCGGCCGGTGCGACACTGGTGCCTATGAACCGCGACGCACACCTCAATGAGCTGGGGGAATTCCTCAGGGCCCGGCGCGCCGAGCTCAGCCCCCGCACAGTGGGGCTTCCCGACAGCGGTACACCGAGGCGGGTACCGGGTCTGCGCCGGGAGGAGGTGGCCCAGCTGGCCACGATCAGCACCGACTTCTACACCCGTCTCGAACAGGGACGCATTCAGGCGTCCGCGTCCGTGCTGGCCGCCCTCGCCCGCGTCCTGTACCTGAACGACGACCAGCGCGACTACCTCTTCGGGCTGGCGGGAAAGGGCCAGAACCGGCCCCGGCGGCGCACGCTGCAGAAAGTCCAGCCGCAATTGCGGCGGCTTCTCGACGACCTCACCGCGACCCCGGCCATTGTTCTGGGCCGCCGCATGGACATTCTCGCGTGGAACGCGCTCGCCGCCGCTCTGGTCACCGATTTCGGCCGGATCCCTGAAAAGCGGCGCAATTACGTGCGGCTGGTCTTCACCGACCCCGCCATGAGAACGCTGTACTGCGATTGGGAGACCGTCGCGCGCACCTGCGCCGCGCAACTACGCATGGAGGCCGCCAAGTATCCCGACGACCCGCGCCTTACCGCGCTGGTGGGCGAACTGTCGGTCCAGGACCCGCAGTTCCGCCAGTGGTGGGCAGCGCACCAGGTCGCCACCCTGAGCGTGGGCACCAAGGCGCTCCATCACCCCGTCGCGGGCGACCTCATCCTCGACTGGGACACCCTGACCGCGAGCACCGATCCGGACCAGCAGCTCGTCATCTGGACGGCCGAAGCGGGCACCCCCTCCCACGACGGACTGCGCATCCTGGCCTCATGGGCCGCGGACCACCCGAAGGCCGCCTCGGACAGCGCCTGACGCGGCGGCGCCGGGCGCCGTCCCGGCCTCTCTCCTACGCCTCCTCGTCCACCCTGATCAGGTGCAGGGACGTGCTCGCCCAGTCCCCGGCCGGCAGCTCGGGCGTGATCCCGTACCCGGTCAGTACCGACGCATGACGCACGACGCCGGTACGGGCGTCCCGGTAGCGCGCGGTGGGGTCCAGACCCGCGAGTCTGAGGGCGGGACGCGGTGTGCCGTGGCGCGGGGCCCGCTGCCAGACCAGCACGAACGCCTCCCGCCGGTCCGCGGTGGTGTACTGCACGGCGGACGGCGCGTCGTCGACCGGACCGCGCAGCCGGTGGAGGGTGCCGTGCTGCACGATATGGCGGACCTTCTTGTACTCCGCCACCCACTCCGCGCCCTCGGCACGTTCCGCCGCCGTCCAGCGCGCGAGATCGCCGCCCACCGCCAGCACGCCCGCCATCGCGACATGGAACCGGTAACGCAGCGGCACCGAGCGGTCGGTGAGCTGGTTGGGCACATCCGTCACCCACGCCGCCATCGTCCGTGCCGGGTAGATCTGGCCGAAACCGTGCTGAATCGAGACCCGGTCCGCCGCGTCGGTGTTGTCGGACGGCCACGCCTGGTCCGTACGGGAGAGGATGGCCAGATCGACACGGCCGCCGCCCCCGCTGCATGTCTCGATCCGCAGCTCCGGGTGGTCCGCGCGCAGCCGGTCGATGACCTCGTACAGATTACGTGTGTACCGCGTCCACAACACATCCTCGCCGTTCTCGCGGCCGGGCCAGCCGGCCTCGCTGAAGGCGCGGTTCATGTCCCACTTGAGGAAGTCGATCCCGTTCTCCGCGACCAGCCGTGACAGCCAGCCGTACGCCCACTCGGCGACATCGTCCCGGGCGAAGTTGAGTACCAGCTGGTTGCGCAGCTCGGTGCGGGTGCGGTGCGGGAAGTGCAGTACCCAGTCCGGGTGCGCGCGGTACAGGTCGCTGTCCGGGTTGACCATTTCGGGCTCCACCCACAGGCCGAACCGCATACCGAGCCGGTGGACCTCCTCGATCAGCGGGGTGAGCCCGGCGGGAAAGCCCTTGGCCGCGGGCGTCCAGTCGCCGAGTCCGGCCGTGTCGTCGCGGCGCCCGCCGTACCAGCCGTCATCGACGACGTAGAGCTCCACACCGAGCTCCGCGGCCCGCGCCGCCAGCGCCTTCTGTCCGGCCTCGTCGACCTCGAAGCCGGTGGCCTCCCAGGAGTTGAACAGTACGGGGCGCAACTCCTCGGGGTGCGGCAGCACATGGGCCAGGATGTACGCGTGCCAGGCGCGGCTGGCCGCGCCGAAGCCGCCGTCGGTGTACACGGCCGCGTAGCGCGGGGTCACGTACTCCTCGCCGGGGCCGAGCGGCAGTGTGAACCCGTCATGTCCGGCTCCGCCGGTGAAGGCCGTACGTCCGTCGGGGGTGCGCTGCACGGTGACGTGCCAGCTTCCGCTCCAGGCCAGGGCCGCGCTCCACACCTCGCCCCGGTCCTCGGTGGCGTCGCCGGCGTCCAGCATCAGCCAGGGGTTCGCGTGGTGGCTGGTGATGCCGCGCCGGCTGGTGAGCACGGTCTCGCCGTGCGGTACCGGCTCCCGGTGGAGCACGCTCTCCGCCGACCACTGTCCGGTGACATGGCTGATCCGGTAGTCGTCGCGCGGTGGCAGCGTCCAGGCCGCGGAGTCCGCGCGGGGCAGCGAGAGCGGTTCCTGGCCGGTGTTGCGCAGCACGGTCCAGCGCTCGATGACATCGGTGTCCTCGTGCACGCGGTAGTGCAGGGTGACCGCCAGCGGGTAGTGGCGGTCGCGGAACTCCAACGCCAACTCGGCTGTTCCGGGCGCCGGTGCGCTGGTGCGGTGGCCCACGGCCCGCCATTCGAAGGCGCGGGTGCCGTCGGCGAACCGTACCCGCAGGGAGGGCGCTCCGTACCGGGCCCCTCCGTCGACGGGCAACTCCTCGCCGGCCGCCGGGCGGCCCTCGAAACTGCTGATCTCCACGGCCGGAGGGGGTACGAGTTCCCCGGCCGCCGCGAGGGTCAGCCGTGGTCCCCACGCGAGGTGGCAGGGCGCTCCCGTGTCATCGATCCGCAGCGCGTACGACGTGCGCGCGGTGGAGAGCAGCCAGACCCCGGAGGCCGGGGCGAAGGAGATCAGAGACATTGATCCTCGCGTTCAATTAGCGCCACAGGAGAGGTGAGCAGCCAACCTCTCCTTCGAACAGCTGTCAACACCCGCACCGCATCTGGCTTTTACAGGCTGATGGCACCTTCAGAAGGTCCTTCACATGAAGTCTGTTTCTTTCATTGACAGCAGAAAAGAATCACCCTAGCTTTCCCGCCATGCGCTCAACCACTCCTCATGAGGCGGTCCCGGCGACGACGCCGGCCGCTTCCCTGGTCTTCACGACCGTGCTGTCCCACGGCCCGCTCACCCGGGCCGAGATCGCGCGGCGGACCCGACTGTCCCCGGCCGCGGTCACCAAGGCGGTGCGCCCGCTGATGGAAGTCGGGTATCTGGTCGAAGGCGTGGACGAAGGGGCGCGGCCCGCTCTCGGACGTCCGGCCAATCCGGTACGGGTCGACGCGGGCAGGGCGCTGTTCATCGGGATCAAGGTGACGGGCGACGAGATCATCGCCGTCCTGGCCGATCTGTGCTGCCGTATCCGGGTCGCCCGGCACGTACGGCTCACGGACCGTGAGCCTGCGGCGGTGCTTCCCGCCCTCACCGCGCTGGTGCGCGAACTGCTCCTGGAGGCCGACGACTTCGGTGTGCGGGTGCGGGGGCTGGGCATCGCCGTCTCGGGTGATGTGGACCGTACGGACGGTGTGGTGCGCTACTCGCCCTTCCTGGAGTGGCGGGACATCCCGCTCGCCGGGATCGTCGGGACCGCGACCGGTCTGCCGGTCACGGTCGACAACGACGTACGGGCGCTGACCGTCGCCGAGCAGTGGTTCGGGGCCGGGGTCGGGCTCTCCGACTTCGCCCTGGTGACCGTGGGCGCCGGCATCGGCTGTGGCCTGGTGGTGCATGGGCGGGTGGTGTCGGGCGCGCACGGCGTGGCCGGCGAGATCGGGCATCTGTCCATCGACCCGCTCGGCCCGCCGTGCCACTGCGGCAACAACGGGTGCGTCGAGGCCATCGCGGCGGACCCGGCGATCCTGCGCGGGGTCCGGGAGGCCACGGGCAAGCCCGTGACCACCCCGGCCGAGGCGCTGGAACTGGCCCACGGCGGGGACCCCGGGGTCCGGGAGGTCTACGCACGGGCCGGCGAGGCCATCGGCAGGGCCATCGGCGCGGTGGTCAATGTCCTCGGTCCGGAACGAGTGATCATCTCCGGCGAGGGCCTGGCCGCGTACGACTTGTTCGCGGAGGGCATCCGTGACGCGTTCGCCGCGTCCGCCTTCGGCACCGCCGCGCAGTGCGACGTGATGACACGTCCGCTGCCCTTCGAGGAGTGGGCGCGCGGGGCCGCGGCCACCGCGATCCAGTCCTTCATCGGATCAGACACGCAATAGGAGTAGCGATGACGCTGCAGAGCCGCATCCCCCGGACCCCCGCGGGTCCACACCGCAGAAGGGTGGTCCAGGGGCTGTTCGGTGTCGGGGCCGCAGCCCTGGCCATGCCCGCCCTCGCCGCCTGCGGCGGAGGGGCCGCGTCCGACCCGAAGACGGTGACCTTCGGCTCGAACGGCGCGGACGCCACCCCGAAGAAGGCGTACGCCGCGGTGACGGACGCCTTCGAGAAGGACAGCAAGCTCACGGTCAAGACGAACACGGTCGACCACGACACGTTCCAGAAGAGCATCTCCACCTACCTCCAGGGCACCCCGGACGATGTCTTCACCTGGTTCGCCGGCTACCGCATGCAGTACTTCGCCAAGAAGGGCCTCGCCAGCCCCATCGACGAGGTGTGGGAGACGATAGGCGCCGGCTACAGCGACGCCGCCAAGCAGCTGTCCAAGGGTGAGGACGGGAAGTACTACTTCGTCCCGCTGTACAACTACCCGTGGGCCGTCTTCTACCGCAAGAGTGTCTTCCAGCAGTACGGCTACGAGATTCCCGTGACATGGAGTCAGTTCACCGCGCTGGCCAAGCGGATGAAGAAGGACGGTCTCTCCCCCATCGCGTCCGGCTACGGCGGCGGTGACACCTGGAGCATCCTCGGAGCCTTCGACTATCTCAACCTGCGCGCCAACGGCTATGACTTCCATATGTCCCTGATGCGCGGTCAGGTCTCCTGGACCGACAAGCGCACCGCCAGGACCATCGACCTGTGGCGCGAGCTCACCCCGTACTACCAGAAGGGCGCGGGCGGCCGTTCCTGGCAGGACGCCGCGCAGTCGCTGCTCGACAAGAAGTCCGGCATGGCGATCATCGGCCTCTTCCTCGGGCAGCAGGTCACCGACGAATCCCTGCGCTCCGACATCGACTTCTTCCCGTTCCCGGAGATCGACCCGGCGTACGGTCAGGACGCGGTCGAGGCACCCACCGACGGCTTCATGCTCAGCCGCAAGCCGAAGAACCCGGACGCCGCGCGCACCTTCCTCGAATTCCTCGGCGGCGCCAAGGCCGAGAACCTTTACATGGGCGTCGACCCGAGCAATGTCGCCGTCAACTCCGGTGCCGGCACCGGCTCGTACAACGCGCTCCAGAAGAAGTCCGCCGAACTCATCGCCGGCGCCAAGCACATCACCCAGTTCGGGGACCGCGACAGCGACCCGGGATTCATCTCCACCGTGGTGCAGCCCGGCTTCACCGAGTGGCTGAACCACCCCGACGACGGTTCGGCCCTGCTGAAGAAGATCGAGTCGCAGCGCGCGCGCTTCTTCACGGCCTGATCCCACCGGAGAGGTTCCACCATGTCCTCCGTGCGTACCGCGCCCCGGTCCCCGTCGCGCGCGCATCCCCGTCCTCGCCGGCTCGGTCCTGGTGACCGCCTCTTTCTGTCGGTGGTCGTCGGCATCCCGCTGATCGCCCTGCTGGTCTTCGTGTGGCTGCCGGCGCTGGCCTCGATCGGTCTGTCCTTCACCAGCTGGGACGGACTGAGCCTGTCCGACATCCACTGGGTCGGACTGGACAACTACCACCAGATCCTCACCAACTACCCGCCGTTCTGGCCCGCCGTCCAGCACAACGTGATCTGGCTGCTGTTCACGGTGCTGCTGCCCGCCCCGTTCGGGGTCTTCCTCGCCTACCAGCTGGACCGCAAGATCCGCTTCACCCGGATCTACCAGACGGCCATCTTCATGCCGATGGTGCTGTCCCTGGCGGTCGTCGGGTTCATGTGGGAGATCATCTACAACCCGGACAACGGGCTGCTGAACGGGGTGATCGGTGCCGTGTCGCCCGGCCATCACATCGACTGGCTGGGCGATCCCAACCTCAACCTCTGGGCCGTACTGGTCGCTTCCGGCTGGCGGCACGCCGGCTACATCATGATTCTCTATCTGGCGGGGCTCAAGGGCTTCGACCCGGCCCTGAAGGAGGCCGCCGCGCTCGACGGTGCCAATGGACGCCAGACCTTCCTGCGGGTGGTGCTCCCGGCCATGAAGCCGGTCAACATCATCGTGGTGGTCGTCACCGTCATGGAGTCCCTGCGCGCCTTCGACATCGTCTACGTACTCGGCGGCGGTACCGGCAGCAAGCCCGGCATGGAGCTGCTGTCCCTCCTGATCACCGACAACATCATCGGTGAGTCCAGCCATATCGGATACGGGTCCGCCCTCGCGGTCATCCTGCTCCTCGTCTCCCTCGCGGCGATCGGCGCCTTCCTCTTCCAGACCTTCCGCAAGGAGGACCAGTGACCGCGACCGTCACGCCGCCGGCTCCCCGGTCACGGACCCCGCTTCCGCGTACCACCGAGGCTCCCCGGGGGCCGAAGCGGCAGACCGGACGGCATCTCATGCTCGGCGGCATCGCGCTGCTGTGGCTCGTTCCGCTGCTGTGGGCCGTCTACACCTCTCTGCGGCCCTACTCCGACACCACGAAGCACGGCTATCTGTCCTGGCCGCGCAGTATCGGTCTGCGGAACTTCGCGGACGCCTGGAGCCAGTCCGGGATGCCGCGCTTCTTCTGGAACTCGGTGCTCATCACCATTCCGGCGGTCCTCGGCACCCTGCTGTTCGCCGCGGCGGTGGCCTTCTTCGTCTCGCGATTCGACTTCCGCTGGAACATCGCGCTGCTGATCCTCTTCACCGCGGGGAACCTGATCCCCGCACAGGTGCTGATCACACCGCTGTACCGGCTGTATCTGCTGGTCCCGCTGCCGTCGTGGATGAGCGATTCCCTGCTCGTCTACAACTCGCTCTGGGGCATCATCTTCATTCATATCGCCTACCAGTGCGGCTTCTGCGTCTTCGTGCTCAGCAACTACATGAAGACGATCCCGAAGGAGATCTTCGAGGCCGCTCTCGTCGACGGCGCTCCGGTGTGGCGCCAGTTCTTCCAGATCGTGCTGCCGCTGTGCCGGCCGGCGTTCGCGGCGCTCGCGACACTGGAATCCATCTGGATCTACAACGACTTCTTCTGGTCCCTCGCGCTGATCGAGACCGGTGACAAGCGTCCGATCACCTCGGCCCTCGCCAATCTGGAGGGCCAGTACTTCACCAACCCGAACCTCATCGCGGCGGGCGCCCTGCTGACCGCGATCCCGACCCTGCTGGTCTACTTCGCCCTCCAGCGCCAGTTCATCAGCGGGCTCACCATCGGCTCGGGCAAGGGCTGAGCCGCGGCCCGACGTACCGCCGACTCGCCGCCGACCGCGAGTGCGGCCGGCCACCACCGTCAGGAACGCACGTCCCCTGCCCGGTTCCACCCGCGCGACCCCCGTGACCCGACAACTGGAGGTGCGACCCCATGCGGTCATCCTCGTACCCCGCCCCGCCGGCGGCCCGGACCGGCTCCGCGCGCCGGACCATGAGAACCATGCTGGTCCTGGCCGTCACCGCCGGTCTCGCCACGGCTGTTCCCGCCGCCGAGGCCACGTCTCCCGTACGGGACACAGCGCCGGCCTCGTCCGCCGTGACCACTGCGCCCGCCGCCGACAACGCCGCCGACATCGCCGACTACGCCGCCAAGCCCTATATGGGCTGGTCCAGTTGGAGCATGCAGTCGTCCAAGTACCCGGGGCTGAACCCGGACGGCGACTACAGCTATCTCACCGAGGCCAACGTCCTGAAGCAGACGGACGCCCTCGCCTCCAAGCTGAAGACGTACGGCTACGACCGCGTCAACATCGACGCCGGCTGGTGGCGTGACAACGACTGGAAACCCGGGTTCGACCAGTACGGGCGGCAGACGAACGACCCGGTCCGGTTCCCCCGCGGCATGAAGCCGGTCGCGGACCACATCCACTCCAAGGGTCTCAAGGCGGGGATCTACCTGCCCGTCGGCCTGGAGAAGGAGGCGTACGGCGAGGGCAAGGTGCCGATCTGGAACGCTCCCGGCTGCACCACCGCCGATATCGTCCACCCGGACCTGCGGACCACCAACGGCTGGGACAGCTCCTACAAGCTGGACTTCGCCAGCCCTTGCGCACAGAAGTACATAGACTCGCAGGCCCAGTTGTTCGCCGACTGGGGTTACGACTTCCTCAAGCTGGACGGCGTGGGCCCCGGCTCGTTCAAGTCCGGTGACAACTACGACAATGTCGCCGACGTCGCCGCCTGGCAGAAGGCCATCGCCGCCACCGGGCGCCCGATCCACCTCCAGCTCTCCTGGTCGCTCGACATCGGCCACGCCGCCGACTGGAAGCGGTACTCCAACGGCTGGCGCATCGACACCGATATCGAGTGTTACTGCAACACCCTCGTCACCTGGGAGAACTCGGTCAACGACCGGTGGGACGACGCCCCCGCGTGGAGCGACAAGGCGGGCCCCGGAGGCTGGAACGACTTCGACGCGATCGATGTCGGCAACGGGGAGATGGACGGCCTCACCAAGGCCGAGCGGCAGAGCTATATGACCCTGTGGGCCATCAGCAAGTCGCCCCTGTACACCGGTGACGACCTCACCAAGCTGGACAGTTACGGTGTCTCGCTGCTGACCAACCGGGAGGTCATCGCCGTCGACCAGAGCGATTCGCCCGTGGCGCGTCCGGTCACCCCGATGGGCGACCAGCAGGTCTGGGGCACCAAGAACTCCGACGGCAGCTACACCGTCGCCCTGTTCAACCTCGGCGACTCGCCGGCCTCCGTCACCGCCCACTGGGCATCCTTCGGGTTCACCGGCGACGCCTCCGTGCGCGACCTGTGGAACAAGGAGAACATCGGGCGCCACAAGAACAGGATCACCGCGGCCCTCCCCGCACACGGCTCGCGGCTGTTCACCGTCAAGCCCGGCGGCCAGACACTGCCCACCACCGGTTACGAGGCCGAGTCCGCGGCGAACACACTGACGGGCAACGCCTCCGTCGCCGGATGCGACGCCTGCTCCGGTGGCCAGAAGGTCGGCAACCTCTATACCGGTGGCAAACTGACGTTCAACGACATCACCGTGAAGAAGGACGGGATCTACACCGTCCGGGTCGGCTACGTCAGCGGCGACGCGCGCTCGGTGACCGTCTCCTCCAACAGCGGTAACGGAAGCAGTCTGAAGTTCCCCTCCACCGGCGACTGGGGCACCGCGAAGACCGTTAGTGTCCAGCTGGCCCTGAAGGCGGGCTCCAACACCATCACGTTCGACAGCGGCAGCGGATACGCGCCCGACCTCGACAGGATCGACGTACCGCACTCCGTCTGACGTAACCCCCCGCGGGGCCCGGTGACACGGCCCGGGCCCCGCGCCGGGCTCCCGGCGGTGCCTTGACCGGCCCCGCACGCCCACCGAGTGATCTCCCGACGTCACACCGACGGCCCGCGGCCGTCGTTCCCGCCTGCGCGTTTCCCCGGATATGGAGTGCACACCCGTGGACATCCCGCACACCCCGCCCACCCCCTCCCCCGACAACCGCCCCAGCCGCAGCCGCAGCCGCAGAGGCTTTCTCGCGCTCACCGCAGCCGGCGCGGCCACCGCGCTCGGTGCTCTGCCCGCCTTCTCCGCCTCGGCGGCCCCGCTCCGCCCCACCGAGTCGCCCTTGCTGTCCCCGGGCGACGCCGCGAGGAACCAGCTGTGGTGGCAGGCTCCCGGCTCCGCCGGCTCGATGATCGAGCAGGGGCTGCCGGTCGGGAACGGACGCCTCGGGGCGCTCGCGAGCAACGACCCCGCCGCCGAACTCCTGCTCATCACCGACGCCACCCTGTGGACCGGCGGGCTCAACGACACACTCCAGAGCGACGGCCAATTCCCCTACGGGCGTGACGACTTCGGTTCGTTCACACTGCTCGCCGAGCTCACGGTCGCCCTCCCGGACCATGACCTGGGCCGCGTCCACAACTACCGCCGCACCCTCGACCTCGCCCAGGGCCTGGTCACCACCTCGTACGACCTCTCCGGTGTCAGCTACCGGCGGCAGATCTTCGCCAGCCGTCCCGATGACTCCATCGTCCTGTACTTCTCCCAGCGCGGCGGCGGCACGTACACCGGCACCATCTCGCTCGCCGGCACACACGGCGAATCCACCAGCGCCAACAGCGCCCGGCGCTACGCGTCGTTCGGCGCCTCCTTCGCCAATGGCCTGAAGTACGGCGCGGCCGTCACCGCCCACAGCGCCACCGGCACGGTCCGGGTGCACGGTACGTCGATCACCTTCAGCGGCTGCCAGGACCTCACCGTCGTCGTCAGCGGTGGCACCAACTACGCGCCCGACGCCGCCGCGGGTTTCCGTAACCCTTCCCTGGAGCCGGAGCGCCTGGCCAGGACCAAGGTCCTCGACGCGGCCGGCCACTCGGCGAACAGTCTGCTGCGCACCCATGTCGCCGACTTCCGGGCCGTGTTCGGACAGTTCGGTATCGACCTCGGCGCGTCGTCCACCGCAAAGCGTGAACTGGACACCTGGGAGCGGGTCCGGGCGCGCGACCGGGACAATGTCCCCGATCCCGAACTCGAAGCCGCCTACCTCCAGTTCGGCCGCTATCTGATGATCTCCGGATCGCGGGGCAGCCTGCCGCTCAACCTCCAGGGCCTGTGGCTGGACGGCAACGACCCGGACTGGATGGGTGATTACCACACCGACATCAATATCCAGATGAACTACTGGCTGGCCGACCGGGCGGGTCTGGCCGACTGCTTCGACGCCTTCACCGACTACTGCCTCGCGCAGCTGCCCGCCTGGACGGAGGTCACCCAGCGGCTGTTCAACAGCCCTGCCAACAGGTACCGCAATTCGAGTGGCACGATCGCCGGCTGGACGGTGGCCATCTCCACCAACCCCTATGGCGGTGGCGGCTGGTGGTGGCATCCGGCCGGCAACGCCTGGCTCTGTCAGAACCTGTTCGAGCACTACGAGTACACCCAGGACCGCGCGTACCTCGGCAGGATCTACCCGCTCCTCAAGGGCGCCGTGGAGTTCTGGGAGACCCGCCTCCTCACCACGACGGTCACCGACGCGTCCGGGGCCTCGCGCGAGGTCCTGATCGCCGACAGCGACTGGTCGCCCGAGCACGGTCCGCTCGACGCCAAGGGCATCACCTACGCCCAGGAACTGGTGTGGAACCTGTTCGACAACTACCGGGCCGCGACCGAGACGCTCGGCCGGGACACCGGCTACGGCAAGACCGTCGACCGGCTGCGGGAGCGGTTGTACCTGCCCGGCGTCAGCCCGAAGACGGGCTGGCTGGAGGAGTGGATGTCACCCGACAATCTCGGCGAGACCACACACCGGCATCTCTCCCCGCTCGTCGGGCTCTTCCCCGGCGACAGGATCCGCCCCGACGGCTCCACACCGAAGGAGATCGTCGACGGCGCGACGGCTCTTCTCGACGCACGCGGCATGAACAGCTTCGGCTGGGCCAACGCCTGGCGCGGCCTGTGCTGGGCGCGGCTGAAGGACGCCGAGAAGGCGTACCAACTCGTCGTCAACAACCTGAAGCCGTCGGCCAACGGCGGCAACGGCAGCGCGATGAACCTCTTCGACATCTACGAGGTCGAGCAGGGGCGGGGCATCTTCCAGATCGACGCGAACTTCGGCACCGCCGCCGCGATCGTCGAGATGCTGGTCTATTCGCGGCCGGGGCATGTCGAGCTGCTGCCCGCGCTGCCAAGGGCGTGGGCGGCCTCCGGCTCGGTGTCGGGCGTGGGCGTCCGGGGCGGCTTCGTCGCCGATGTCAGCTGGCAGAACGGCAAGGTCACCCGCGCGACGCTGAAGAGCGTGGGCGGCCGTGGCACGACCGTAGTCGCCGGTGGCACCACGCGCGAGATCAGCCTCAAGCCCGGTGAGTCCGTGACCCTGCGGAATCTCGGATGAGGGACGACTCGGCACACCCCGGGGGCCGGTGGGCACGGTCCGTGTACCGGCATCGGGTGGTGGGCGTCGTGTGCGCGCTGGTCCTGGCGGTCTGCGGGCCGCTGACCGCCAACTCCGCGGCGCAAGCGGCGCAAGCGGCACAAGCGGCGCAAGCCGCGGAGACGGGGCAGACGGCGCCCACGGCCGGACAGGGCACGCACACCGTGGTCACCTGGGGCGCCAGTGCGGAGCAGCAGGGCCCCGGCCCCGCCGACCGCGGCTACCGGCTGATCGTACGCACCAGCGTCGGCGGTACGGGCCTGCGTATCCGGCTCTCCAACGCCTTCGGCGACCACCCGGTCACCTTCGCGAGCGCCTACGCGGGGCTGCGGAAGCAGGGGGCCGAGCTGGTGCGCGGCTCCAACCGCCGGCTGACGTTCGGCCGGGCCGCGTCCGTCACCGTACCGGCGGGTGAGACCGTGCTGAGCGATCCGCTGCCCGGGAAGCTGGCCGCCGAGAGCGATCTCGCCGTCAGCCTGTATGTGACGGGTGCCCAGGGGCCGACGACCGGTCACGGCATGGCCATGCAGACCTCCTACGCGGCCGCCGGTGACCACGCCGCGGAGGAGGGCGCGGCCAACTGGACCGATCCGATGGGCTCTTGGTACTGGCTGGACGCCGTCAGCGTGGAGACGTCCGCGAAGGTGGGCGCGGTGGTGACCCTCGGGGACTCCATCACCGACGGATGGGCCTCGACCACGGACGGGAACCGCCGCTGGCCCGACTATCTGTCCCGGCGGCTCCAGGCCGCGTCCGGCACCACCGTGAAGGGGGTCGCGAACGAGGGCATCTCGGGCAACAAGGTGCTCGCGGACGGGGCCGGAGAGTCCGCGCTGAACAGGCTGGGGCGTGATGTGCTCTCCCAGCCCGGGGTCAGCACGGTCTTCCTGTTCGAGGGCATCAACGACATCAAGGCCCACACCGGTGTCACGGCGGACGAGCTGATCGCCGGCTACCGGCAGATCATCGACCGGGCGCACGCCGCGGGGAAGTGTGTCGTCGGTGCGACCGTCATGCCGTTCATGGGCTGGTACGAGTACGACGCCGAGGCCGAGGCCGTACGCCAGGGTGTCAACGACTGGATCAGGAACAGCGGCGCGTTCGACGCCGTGACGGATTTCGACAGGATCACCCGTAACCCCTACGACCAGCGGCGGATCCTGCCGTTCTTCGACGGCGGCGACCATCTCCACCCGAACGACAAGGGCATGCAGGCGATGGCCGACGCCGTCGATCTGTCCGCTCTGCGGTGCGCTCGCTGAGCCGCGCGCGGTTCCTCATGAACGCCGTGGCCGGACTGACCAGCACCACCGGGAAGCCGGCTCCCGCGCCGATGGGGAGCGCCGGCGAGAGCATGCACTTCGTGCGCTGTTCGGTCACGGTGTCGAAGCACCGGAATCGCGCGGACGACACGCGGTGCGGGGTGAAGTTGTTCATGGTTCATGGCCCAGACGCCGAAGCCGAGGAGTCCTAGCTCTGGTCGTCCGAGCTCGGGCGCCGGTCCGAACGTCCCGCCCGGCTCACGAGCTCACCCGCCATCCGGGTCGCGCCGGCCACCGCGCGCACCCAGCGCGGGCCGCCCCGCGCCGCCCACACGACGCAGACGCACCCTCCGACGGTGAGCACGAGAACGCCTGACAAGACGAGCACGAGCACGCTCATCCCCCTCCTTCTGTCGCGGTCCGCGTAATCCTCTCAGCCCCCGGGATCGGCTGTCGCGGTGGGCCAGGTCAGGACGGGCGGTAGACGGCCGCGGCGATCTGCGCGAAGGAGCGGATGAGCGGGCCGGTGTCGGTGGTGTTCCAGGCGATGACGAGGTCGCTGGATGGCTTGTCGGTCAAGGGGACGCAGGTGAGGCCGTCTGGAAGGGCGTGGGTGAGCAATGTCAGGCCCACGCTCCCGTCCCACAGGATGGACTGAAGGCATTCGTGTACGGTCCGCACGACTGGGCCGTCGCGCCGCGCCGCGGCGGACGGGGGGGCCGCTCCAGTAGGCCCGCCAGGCGGGATCGGTCCCTTCGGGCAGCTGGAACCAGCGCCGGTCCGCGAGGTCGTCCAGGCGCAGGCTCTCGTGGCCCGCGAGCGGATCGTCTGCTCTCAGGACCACGCCGACAGGGTCGGAGCGCAGGACGCGGACGGTGATGCCGGTGTCGTCGAAGGGCGCCCGGGTCAGAGCCACGTCCACGAGGCCGGTCCGGAGTCCGGCGGTCGGATCGGTCAGGTCGGCCTCGCGGATACGGACGCGGGTGGTGGGGTGCTGGTGCCGGTAGGCGGCGGCCAGTCGTGTGCCGACCTGTTCGGCACTGTCGGCGAGGGTGCCGACGGTGAGGGTGGCGGCGCCCGCCACGGCCGTTACCCGCGTACGGACTTGTTCGGCCTGGGCCAGCAGGGTGCGTGCCTCTTCGTGGAGCGCGGTCCCCGCGGTGGTGAGCGCGACTCCGGTGTGCGAGCGGTGCAGCAGGGTGCAGCCGAGCTCGGTCTCCAGCTGCTGGATCGCCCGGCTCAGCGGCGGCTGGGTCATGTGCAGTCGCGCGGCGGCCCGGCCGAAGTGGAGTTCTTCGGCGACCGCCACGAAGTAGCGCAGCGTCCGTAGGTCCATCAGCAGCGACGATACCCGCACGGTATCGGCCTGAGGGAACGGGTGTTGGACGCCTTGGGCACCCCCGCGCTGGACTGGGACCACCACCCGCCCCGGCCTGCCACGGCACGCACCGAACGCCGCTGTGCGCGGTGCCCGCCGCCGGGCGCGGTGCGACTGTCAGCACTACCGAGGAGCCACGATGGCCGAACACAGCCTGCCGGACCCCGTCGTAGACGTCACAGACGTACGGGAACTCGCCCACGACCTGGTGGTCATCCCGAATCGGCGGGTCCAGCTCGTGCCGAACATCGGCGTCATCGGCGGCCGGCACTCCGTTCTGGTCGTCGAGACGGGCATGGGTCCCGGCAACGCGGAGAAGGTGCTGGAGTTCGCGGCCGACCGGGCCGACGGGCGTCGGCTCTTCCTGACCACGACGCATTTTCACCCGGAGCACGCGTTCGGGGCACAGGTCTTCGCCGGCGAGGCGACGTTCCTGATCAACCGGGCCCAGGCCGAGGACCTGACGGTGAAGGGCCCCGGCTATCTCGACATGTTCAGGGGGCTCGGCGAGCCGGTCGCGCGCCAACTGGAGGGAGTCGCACTGGCACAGCCCGATGTTGTCTACGACCAGGCGTACGACCTGGACCTGGGAGGCCGGGTCGTACAGCTACGGGCCACCGGCCGGGCGCACAGCAGGGGCGACCAGGTGGTCAGGGTGCCGGATGCGGATGTCCTGTTCACGGGGGACCTCGTGGAGTCCGGTCAGTTCGCCATCTTCCCGTGGTTCCCGCCCTACGACACCGATGTCTCCGGCATCCGCTGGCTGAGTGTGATGCGACGGCTGGCAGCCGAGGGCGCGGGGATCGTGGTGCCCGGCCACGGTGAGGTCGGCGGCCCGCGGCTGCTGGCGGACGTACGCGACTACCTGCGGCTCCTGCGCGACGAGACATGGATCCGTCGCGATTCCGCGGCCAGTGAGCGGACGATCATCGACGAGATCTCGGCACTGATGATCGAGCGGCACCCGGACTGGGCCGGCCAGGAGTGGATCGAGAAGGGCGTCGGCTGCCTCTGCTCCGAACACCCCGCCTGAGACCCGGACGCCCCGCCTGGGACCCGGACGCCTCGCCTGGGACAACGGGCGTAGAGGGCGGGATCGGCCGCGGTCACCATCCCGCCCTCCTAGGTCCTGTCCGACCGGACAGGACCTGGCCGGGTGACTCGGTGAGTCAGTTGCCGTCAGCGGCCTTGGGGGCCGCTTGCTGGACTACCTCGAAGGACCACAGGCTGGAGCCGGAAGCCGCCGGCTTCTGCTGAGGGGAGCCGTCTCCGCCGCGCTGGTGGGCCGCCTTCATGGGGCCTTCCATCCATGCCTGGAAGTCGGCCTCGCTGCGCCAGCGCGTGTAGACGAGGTACTGATCGGTGCCCTCGACCGGGCGCAGCAGCTCGAACCACTCGAATCCGTCGGAGTTCTCCACCGACCCCGCGCGGGACGCGAAGCGCTTCTCCAGCACCTCACGCTGTTCCGCCGGAACCTGCAGCACATTGATCTTGACGATGCTCATGGCTCCATCTTGCCTCAGCGCGTCGGCCACTCGTCGGCCACCCGTCGGGCGACGTCATGAGGACAGCCGATCCGCGGCTCCTTGCGCGCGAGCGTACCGCCGCACGCTCAAGGACGAGCCTTCATTCCACAGACCGTGCCGCGCGGGCGCGTTGGATCGATACTGAAGCTGAACGGCGTGCCTCTCCGTTCCCGACCCGACCCTGCCCGCGCGGCCGGAACCTGCCCGATCCGACTCGATCCGACCCGACCCGAGGGAGCTGACCATGCGTCAGGAAACCCGAGCCACCGGGAAGCGCCCGGATCGCCACCAGCAGCACATGGCTTGACCTGCGAACACGCTGAGCAGAGGGACATCTGTCGGCCGACTTAGGAGTCACCCATGAAAATGCTCATCAATGTGCCGGAGACGGTCGTCGCGGATGCCCTGCGAGGTATGGCCGCCGCGCATCCCGGGCTCTCCGTCGATGTGGACAACCGTGTGGTGGTACGGGGCGACGCGCCCGTCGCGGGGAAGGTGGGGCTCGTGTCCGGGGGCGGGTCCGGGCATGAGCCGTTGCATGCCGGGTTCGTCGGGCCCGGGATGCTCTCCGCCGCCTGTCCCGGTGAGGTGTTCACGTCTCCCGTGCCCGATCAGATGGTGCGGGCCGCCGCCGCGGTCGACAGCGGGGCCGGGGTGCTGTTCATCGTCAAGAACTACACCGGGGACGTCCTGAACTTCGACATGGCCGCCGAGCTGGCCGAGGACGAGGGCGTTCAGATCGCGAAGATCCTGGTCAACGACGATGTGGCGGTGACCGACAGTCTCTATACGGCGGGGCGGCGCGGTACGGGCGCGACGTTGTTCGTCGAGAAGCTGGCGGGGGCCGCCGCCGAGGAGGGGCAGCCGCTGGAGCGGGTCGAGGCGATCGGCCGGCGGGTGAACGAGAGCGCGCGGAGCTTCGGTGTCGCCCTGACCGCCGTCAGCACACCCGCCAAGGGCAGCCCGACCTTCGACCTGCCCGAGGGCGAGCTGGAGCTGGGCATCGGGATCCATGGCGAGCCCGGCCGTGAGCGGCGCGCGATGATGACGTCGCACGAGATCGCGGACTTCGCCGTGAACGCGGTGCTTGAGGATCTGCGGCCGTCGGGTCCGGTGATCGCTCTGGTCAACGGCATGGGCGGCACACCTCTGCTGGAGCTGTACGGATTCAACGCCGAGGTCCAGCGGGTGCTGGGCGAGCGGGGCGTAGCGGTGGCCCGTACGCTCGTCGGCAACTATGTGACCTCGCTCGACATGGCAGGCTGCTCGGTGACTCTCTGCCAGGTCGACGAGGAGCTGCTGCGGCTGTGGGACGCGCCGGTCGAGACCGCCGCGCTCCGCTGGGGGCGCTGAGTACGACGGGAATCCGGCACGGCAGGGACGGACAGCAGGGTCGGCAGGGAACGACCCACGGGGCGAGGAGATCACGTGACCGATCAGAATCCCGGCCGGATGCTCGACACCGGCTTCTTCCGCGACTGGCTGACCGCGACGGCCGCCGCGGTGGAGCGTGAGGCGGACCGGCTCACCGAGTTGGACTCGGCCATCGGCGACGCGGACCACGGCAGCAATATGCTGCGCGGTTTCCGGGCGGTCGTGACCGTACTGGAGAAGGAGCAGCCGGTCGGCCCGGGTGCCGTACTGACGCTGGCGGGACGCCGGCTCATCTCCACGGTGGGCGGCGCGTCCGGGCCGCTGTACGGGACGCTGCTGCGGCGTACGGGCAAGGCACTCGGCGACGCCACCGAGGTGACGTCCGCGCAGCTGACCGAGGCGCTGCGTACGGGGGTGGCGGCGGTGGCCCAGCTGGGCGGGGCGAAGGCCGGCGACAAGACGATGCTCGACGCGCTGGAGCCCGCGGTCGAGGCGCTGGGCACCTCGTTCGCGGCGGCGGCGGAAGCGGCGGACCAAGGGGCTCTGGCGACCGTACCGCTCCAGGCGCGCAAGGGCAGGGCGAGCTATCTGGGCGAGCGGAGCATCGGGCACCAGGATCCGGGGGCCACCTCCTCCGCCCTGCTGATCGGCGCGCTCGCGGAAACGGCGGGGGCGACGGAATGAGCATCGAGGCGCCGGTGGGCATCGTGCTGGTGTCGCACAGCGGGCCGGTCGCCGTGGCCGTCGCGGCGCTGGCGCGGGGGCTGGCGGGCGGCGGCGCGACCGCCCCGGTGGCGGCGGCGGGCGGCACCCCGGACGGCGGGCTCGGCACCAGCTCCGAGCTGATCGTGGCCGCCGCCGCCGAGGTGGACCGGGGCGCCGGGATCGCGATCCTGGTGGATCTCGGCAGCGCCGTGCTGACGGTGAAGTCGCTGCTCGCCGAGGGGGACGAACTGCCGGAGGGTGCCCGGCTGGTGGACGCGCCCTTCGTGGAGGGCGCGGTGGCCGCGATGGTCACCGCCTCGGCGGGCGGCGACCTGGACGCGGTGGCGGCCGCGGCGGCGGAGGCGTACCAATACCACAAGGAATGATCCGTCGAGTGAGCCGGTAGGTGCCCCGGCGTATGACCCGGGCGTCGCGGGCCGCCGGGCGAGACTTCGCGGACACGGCCCAGGAGTGGCGCATGACATCGGACGAGTCGGACCCCCCAGCCTCTTCGGCCTCTTCGGCCTCTTCGGCCTCTTCGGCCGCTTCTGAGCGGGCGGAGTCGAGGGCGGAACCCGGCGAGGGAGCGCGCTGTCTGGTCACCGGAGCCACGGGATACCTCGGCGGCCGGCTGGTGCCCGAGCTGCTGGACGCGGGCCATACGGTGCGCTGTCTGGCCCGGTCGCCGGACAAGCTGCGTGATCATCCCTGGGCCGGCCGTACCGAGGTGGTACGGGGCGATGTGACCGACCCCGAATCGGTCGGGGCGGCCATGGACGGCGTCGACGTGGCGTACTACCTGGTGCACGCGCTGGGTACGGGACGGGACTTCGCGGCCACGGACCGCCGGGCCGCCGAGATCTTCGCGGCACGGGCCAAGGCCGCGGGCGTACGGCGCGTCGTCTATCTCGGCGGTCTCACCCCGGCCGGGGTCCCGGAGCGTGAACTCTCGCCGCATCTGCGCTCGCGCGCCGAGGTCGGCCGTATCCTCCTCGGCTCCGGAGTGCCGACGGTGGTGCTGCGCGCCGCGGTCATCATCGGCTCGGGGTCCGCCTCGTTCGAGATGCTGCGCTATCTGACGGAGCGGCTGCCCGTGATGGTGACGCCGAGCTGGGTGCGTACGTCCATCCAGCCGATCGCGGTCCGCGATGTACTGCGCCTGCTCGTGGGCTGCGCGCGGCTGCCCGCCGAGGTCTGCCGGGCCTTCGACATCGGCGGCCCCGACGTGCTGACGTACCGGGACATGATGCGCCGGTACGCGGCGGTGGCCGGGCTGCCTCGGCGGCTCATCCTTCCGGTGCCCGTTCTGACACCGGGGCTGTCCAGCCACTGGATCGGTCTGGTGACGCCGGTCCCCCGTTCGATCGCCCGGCCGCTGGCGGAGTCCCTGCGTCATGAGGTCATCTGCCGCGAACGGGACATCACGCGGTACGTCCCCGATCCCCCGGGAGGTCCTGTCCCGTTCGACCGCGCGGTCGAACTGGCCCTGCGGCGCGTCCAGGACGCCCAGGTGACCACCCGCTGGTCGTCCGCGTCCGTACCGGGCGCGCCGAGCGATCCGCTGCCCACCGACCCGGACTGGGCGGGCGGCAGCCTCTACACCGACCGCCGCGAACTGACCGTGAACGCGTCCGGCACCTCGCTGTGGCGCGTGATCGAGGGAATCGGCGGTGACAACGGCTGGTATTCGTTCCCACTGGCCTGGGCGGTACGGGGATGGCTCGACCGGTTCGTCGGCGGGGTCGGACTGCGCCGGGGCAGACGGGATGCCGCGCGGCTGCGGGTCGGTGACTCACTGGACTTCTGGCGGGTGGAGGAGATCGAGCCGGGCCGGCTGCTGCGGCTGCGCGCGGAGATGCGGCTGCCCGGGCTCGCCTGGCTGGAGCTGCGCGCGGACCCGGACGGCGGCGACCGTACGGTGTACCGGCAGCGGGCGCTGTTCCATCCGCGAGGGCTGCTCGGCCACGCGTACTGGTGGAGCGTCTCGCCGTTCCACTCCGTGGTGTTCGGCGGGATGGCCCGCAATATCGCGCGGGCGGCCGAGGCCCATGAGGCGGCCGGGGCCGAAGCCGAAGCAGGAGCCGGAGAGCCCGCGCGGAACTGACCGCCGACGCGGGCGCGGGGGGCGCCGGTCAGAGAGGCGTGGCGGCCTTCAGTACGAGGAAGAGCGTGACGGTCGCGTTCGCCGAGGACAGGGCGGAGCCGAGCGTTCCGGCAGCCGCCGCCCAGACCGCGAGCCCCACCGCCGTGAACATCGGTGGCAAGCGGACGGCCGAGGGCTCGGGCCCCAGCAGCGCGGCCACCCTGCGCGGGACCGGTCCCGGCCCCGGACCCGACGCGGCGAAACCGGCCAGGGTCGGCGTGGGGGTCGCCCGGGAGATCAGCGCGGCCTTGCCGATGGCGCGGGCCACGACCGTACGCTCGCCGGTGGCCTTGGCCGCCTCCTCGTCCGCCCAGCGTTCGGTGGTGTACGCGACCGCCGACCTGAGCGGCCGCAGCAGCGGATTGGCCCGTGCGGCGAGCCGTACCGCCAGCAGGAACCGGTGGTGCCGGCCGCTGAGATGCGCGTGCTCGTGCGCGATCAGGGCGCTGCGTTCCTGATCGTCCAGGCACGCGAGCATGGCCGTGGAGACCACGATCCGCCCCCGCGCGGCGACGCCGGAGCCGGCGAGGGGCCCTGTCCCCGCCCGGTGGCCGGGCAGGGCGTAGGCGTACGGCGCGTCGTCGGTCAGCACGGCGAGTTCACCGTCGGGCAGTCCGGCCAGCGCGCGGTGCGCGCTGCGGCGTACCCGCCGGTGGCGCCAGGCGGCGGCCACGCAGGCGACGGCGACCCCGGCGAGGGCGACGATGGCCGCCTTGCCCGCCACCTCGTCGTACGGGACCGCCTCCCTGACCTCCGGGTCCGACCAGCCGTCGGGCAGTGGATTGCCGGGCAGCTGCGCCGTACCGACCACCACCAGCAGCCCCAGACAGAGGGTGCTGCACAGCGCGAGGACACCGGCCAGCACCGACAGCAGCCGGGTGGCGACACGGGGATGGAGATGGACTTCGGCCAGGCGCGCGATCGGCAGTGCGGTCAGCGGCAGGACGAGCGGCAGAAAGACGAACATCCCCATTCCGTCAGGCCCCCGCCCCGTCCTCGGGTTCGTCCCCGAACTCGGGAACGGGGTCGGCGCCAGGGACAGCGCCGGGGCCGGGGCCGGCTTCGAGGGCGGGGCGCGCGTCAGGGCCGTCCTCCGGCAGGACGAGGAGGTCGCGCAGCAGCCGTTCGTCGTCCGGCGAGAGCGCGGTGACGAACCGTGCCAGTACGGCCTCGCGGTCCGATTCCCCGTCCAGTACCTTGCGCATCCGGAGGGCGGCGAGTCCCGCCTCGTCCGAGGCCGCGCGCCACTCGAAGGAGCGACCGGCGCGCTCCCGTGTCACCGCGCGCTTGGCCTGGAGCCGGGTCAGGATGGTCATCACCGTCGTGTACGCGAGTGTCCCGCCGATCCGGTCCTGCACCCAGGCCGCCGTGACCGGCCCCGGCGCCTGCCGCAGCGCGGCGAGTACCTGGGCCTCCAGCTCGCCCTGGCCGCGGCGGCGAGGACGCTCGTCCGGACTGCCGTGCACCCTCACGATGTCTCCCTCCTGCCGCGCCACCAGATCACGGGGCAGGTCGTACATGCTACTGAGCCCGGCGTGCCCCGCGCTCGTGTGAGGCATACTCCCGGACTCTTCTACAGTCCTGTAGATTTCGATTCGGGTCACAGGACGAGGGCGCGCGTCCTGTGTCCCGTTCTCGTCGTCCCGGAGCCGAGCCCGGTCGGAGCTCGAACCGGCGGGCCCGGACGGAGCCGGGCCCGGACCGGTCCGGGCTCAGGGGCGGCTGGGCGCCGCGTCGTTCGCTTCCGCGGCGGGCGGTTCGGCTATGGACGCTTCCGCTACGGACGGTTCGGCTATGGACGGTTCCGCTACGGACGAGGCGGACACCTCCGGAGAGGCCGAGGCGGCGGCAGCGGCCGGCGCGGGCGCGGCGGGCGCGGGCTTACGCGTGAGACGCCGGGCCAGAGGTTCCGTCCAGCGGGCCGCCAGCGGGCCGAGGATCACCAGGATGAGTACGTACGCGGTGGCCAGCGGCCCGATCCGCGGCTCCACCCCGACCGCCAGTCCGGCGATGACGATGGAGAACTCACCGCGCGCCACCAGCGTGCCGCCGGTGCGCCAGCGGCCGGCGGTCCGTACTCCGGCCCGCTTGGCCGCGTACCAGCCGGTGCCGATCTTCGTCAGGGTGGTGACGGTCGCCAGGATGAGGGCCGGTACGAGGACCGGCGGAATGGCGGCCGGGTCGGTGTTCAGACCGAAGAAGACGAAGAAGACGGCGGCGAACAGATCGCGCAGCGGGGCGAGCAGGTTGTGCGCGCCCTCGGCGACCTCGCCGGAGAGCGCGATACCGACGAGGAACGCGCCGACGGCGGCGGAGACCTGGAGCTCCTGGGCGACCCCGGCGACCAGGACCGTGAGACCGAGGACGACCAGGAGCAGCATCTCCGGGTTGTCGGAGGAGACCGCGCGGCTGATCAGCCGGCCGTGACGCAGCGCCAGATAGAGGACGGCGCCGACGGTGCCGAGCGAGATCAGCAGCGTGAGACTCCCGCCGGCGAGGCTGAGTCCGGCGAGCAGCGCCGTGAGAAGCGGCAGATAGACGGCCATGGCGAGGTCTTCTATGACCAGGACACCGAGGATCACGGGTGTTTCACGGTTGCCGAGCCGGCCGAGATCGCCGAGGACCTTGGCGATCACGCCGGAGGAGGAGATCCAGGTCACCCCGGCCAGGGCCACCGCGGCGACCGGCCCCCAGCCCAGGATCAGCGCGGCGGCGGCGCCCGGTACGGCGTTCAGTACGAAGTCGACGATGCCGGAGGGGTATTGGGTCTTGAGGTTGGAGACGAGTTCGGAGGCGCTGTACTCCAGCCCCAGCAGGAGCAGCAGCAGAATGACGCCGATCTCCGCGCCGGTGGCGACGAACTCCTCGCTCGCGTTGAGCGGAAGCAGCCCGCCCTGGCCGAAGGCGAGCCCGGCGAGCAGATAGAGCGGAATGGCGGAGAAGCCCACCCGGCCCGCGAGCCGGCCGAGTATCCCGAGGCCCAGGATGATGGCCCCGAGTTCAATGAGCAGTGCGGTGGTGTCGTGCACGGGCGCTTATCCTCCGGTGATCAGTTCGGCGACGGCGTCCACGCCTTCCCGGGTGCCGACGACGACGAGCGTGTCCCCCAGGGCGAAGCGGAAGTCCGGGGTGGGTGAGGGAAAGGCGTCGGTGCGGCGCAGGACGGCGACGATCGAGGCGCCGGTGCGGGTGCGCACCTGGGTGGCGCCGAGCGTCCGGCCCACGTACGGGGAGCGCTTGGTGAGCTGGATGTGCTCGGTGAGCAGATCGATTTCGAGGTGCTGGTGCAGATGCGCGACGGGATCGGGCGTCAGGAGCTTGGAGAGCGCGGTCGCCTCGTGCGGGGCGAGCGTCGCGGCGTCCCGGCAGTTGTCGTCGTCCTCGGGATCGTGGAAGGCGAGGATGCGCCGGCCGTCCTGGTGCACGACGACCGACAGATGCTTGCCCGCGTCCGTGCTGAGGTCGTAGCGGGTGCCGACCCCGGGCAGGGCGGTTTTGCTGACGTGAGCTGTGGGTTCCATAGGAACGCTCCATACGGGCGTGACGTGAGGGTGTGTGGGCACGGCGGCCCCGTGGGCGGGCTCACCTGGCGGCCGGGCGGGACAGTGCGCCGCCCACCACCGGACAGGGATTCCGCGTCATGCGCCGTGCGGAAGCACCGGCGCGGAGGGCGACGGTGCGGGACACTCCGATAAGGGCACCCGTGACGGGACTGACGCGGCGTCAGTCGACCCGGCGCGGCGTACAGGCAGGGGAGCGCGCATATGGAAACCGCCCCCTCAAGCCCCGCGTGACCGACCGTTCGCCCAGAATCACTGCCATGGGCACACCAACACTCAAGGCAGTGCCGGTCACCCGATCGCCATTTTAACGTAAAATAAAATGTGCTGATTGGGCCTTACGTGAGGAAAAGGGCGTTTCGTCCTGGAAAGGGCTATTCCGAAGTGCGGGCGATGCCCTGCCGGACGCGGCCCCGGTCGGGGTCGAAGAGGTGAGCGGCGACCCCGGCCAGCACGAGGCCGCCGGCGATGAGAAGTCCATGTCCGACGACGACGCCCAGAACGAATCCGCCGAGTGCGACGGCCAGCAGCAGCCAGGCGACGCCGTGCCGGTACTCACGTGGACGGCAGGGGGAGCCCTTCTCCAGGGCGCGCGCGAACCGGGGGTCGTCCTGGCGCAGCTGCGCGGCGAGATCGCCGAGTCGCCGGTCTTCGAAGGCTGCCACGAGTTCCCTCTCGTCGGGTCCTTCACACGATCACCCGCCGGGGCACCCGGCCGCCATCGGAGGCGGCACCCAAATCCGGGGGTGGCCGGCATGTAGACACGCGGGCGTGCGCCCCCCACGGAGGACGGGAGCGCGGGGCGGCGGTCGGACGGCTCTGCCCGGGCGGGCGATAGTGGGGGCGATAGTGGGGGATGTCTACTGCGAGGAGGCCCGCGTTCCGTGTCCCTGTTCTGGCGGATCTTTCTGCTCAACGCCGCGGTCCTGTTCGCGGCCACCGCCCTGCTGCTGCTCGGCCCCGTCACCGTTTCCGCCCCCGTGCTGCTCACCGAAGCGCTGATCATGGCCCTGGGGCTGGCGGCCATGCTCGTCGCCAACGCCGCGCTGCTGCGGATCGGACTCGCTCCGCTGCAACGGCTCACCCGGGCCATGACCACGACCGATCTGCTGCGTCCCGGGCGCAGGCCCGCGGTATCGGGGCACGGCGAGATCGCCGACCTGATCAGGACGTTCAACACCATGCTCGACCGGCTGGAGGCCGAACGCGCCGCCAGCAGCGGGCTCGCGCTCTCCGCCCAGGAGGCCGAACGACGCCGGATCGCCCAGGAGTTGCACGACGAGATCGGCCAGACCCTCACGGCGGTTCTGCTTGAGTTGAAGCGCGTCGCCGACCGGGCGCCCGCACCGCTGCGTGACGAACTGCGCCATGTGCAGGAGACGACCCGGGACAGTCTGGACGAGATCCGCCGGATCGCCCGCCGGCTCCGCCCCGGTGTGCTGGAGGAACTGGGTCTGATCAGCGCGCTCAAGGCACTGACCGGCGAGATCACCACGCACTCCGGCCTCTCCGTCCGATGCGGCTTCGACAGCGCACTGCCCCGGCTGGGCGAGGATGCCGAACTGGTCCTCTACCGGGTCGCGCAGGAAGGCCTCACCAATATCGTGCGCCACGCCGACGCGCGGCAGGTGGCTCTCACGCTCCGGCGCACCACCGGCGGCGTGGAGTTGCGCCTCAGGGACGACGGGCGCGGGATCGGTACGGCGACGGAAGGCGCGGGCATCCGCGGGATGCGCGAACGGGCCCTGCTCATCGGCGCCGAGTTGTCGGTGGGGCGGGGCCGCGCGCGGAGCGGTGGAACCGACGGCGGAACGGACGTACGGCTGCGCGTACCGATCAGCGGTGACAGCAGTGATAGCGACCAGAGCGGCGACAGCAGCCAGACCACCGAGAGCGAAGAGATCAAGGGGAGCGACTGACCATGCCCGAGGCGACCCAGACCCGCATCCTCCTGGCGGACGATCACGCCCTGGTCCGCCGGGGAGTCCGGCTGATCCTCGACAACGAACCGGATCTGACGGTCGTCGCCGAGGCGGGCGACGGCGCGGAAGCCATCGAGATGGCCCGTACACACCGGCCCGACCTGGCCATCCTGGATATCGCGATGCCCCGGCTGACCGGCCTCCAGGCGGCGCGCGAACTCGCCAGGCTCCAGCCGGAGACCCGCATTCTGATGCTGACCATGTACGACAACGAGCAGTATTTCTTCGAGGCGTTGAAGTCCGGGGCGAGCGGTTATGTCCTCAAGTCCGTAGCCGACCGCGACCTGGTGGAGGCGTGCCGGGCCGCGATGCGCGACGAACCGTTCCTCTATCCCGGGGCCGTGACCGCCCTGATCCGTAACTACCTCGACCGGGTACGACAGGGCGACAGCATCCCGGACAGCGCGATCACGCCCCGCGAGGAGGAGATCCTCAAGCTGGTGGCCGAGGGGCACACCTCCAAGGAGATCGCCGGGATCCTGGTCATCAGCGCCAAGACCGTCGAACGCCATCGCGCCAACCTCCTCCAGAAACTCGGCCTGCGGGACCGCCTGGAGCTCACGCGCTATGCGATCCGAGCCGGCCTGATCGAGCCGTAGGCACGCGTCAGGGGCACCGCGGGCACGCGGCGGGAGTCCGCGCGCTCCGTGCTGGGCAGAGACTGGGTGGCGCCCGCACGAACCCGCGTACGGATTCGGCGCCCAGGACACCGCACCAACCCAAGCGGAACGAGGCGAGGCATGAACCCGGGCAACAGCTGGGAGTTCACTGACGACCGCGGCCATCTCACCGTGGCACGAAGCCACCCGACACGGGTGGTGGCCTACATACAGGCGGGCGCGACCCTCTGGGACCACGGTCTGCGTCCACTGGGAATCTTCGGATCCCACCATGACGGGGACACCCCCGACCCGGCGAAGGCGGGCGAGCTGCCCCTCGCCGAACTGCGCTCCTTCGGCGCCGGCGGCGCCCTGGATCTGGACGCCCTGTTCGCGGCCGGTCCGGATCTTGTCGTCGCCGTCAGCTACGGCGGCGGGCAGGTCTACGGCATCGACCCCGAGGCGGCCAAGCATCTGGAGGAGCAGGTGCCCGTCGTCGTCCTCGATGTGGGGAAGGACCGTTCGCTCGACGGGATCAGGGACCGGTTCACCGCGCTGGCCCGCTCGCTGCGTACGCCGCTCCGGCCCGCGGAGGCGGACCTGAAGCGGGCGGAGGCCAGGCTGCGCGCGTCGGCGGGGCGCCCCGGTGCGCCCCGGGTGCTGGCTCTCTCGGCGGCGGGACCGGAAACGGCGTATCTGGCCCGGCCGCTGACCTGGCCCGATCTACGGGCCGTCAGCGAACTGGGGGTGGCGCTGATCGAGCCCGAGGAGGGCGGCGGGGCCAACTGGCGTACGGTCGAGTGGGCCGAGGCGGCCACGTCGGCACCGGACATCGTGCTCGCTGACGTACGCGCGAACGCGGCGCCGCGCGATCAGCTCCGGGGCAACGCGCACTGGCGTGCCATCGAGGAGCGGGCGCGGATCGTGCCGTGGAACCCCGAAGCGCCGGTCAGTCACCGCGCGCATGCCCGGTTCCTCCACACCGTCGCCGACGCCGTGGACGCTGTCGGCGCCGCGGACGGGGTATAGGCGCGGGGTCGGTGTAGGCGCGGGGTCGGTGTAGGCGCGGGGTCGGTGTAGGCGCGCTGTCGGTGGCGTGTCGGAGCCGACTGCCAGCGTTGCCCGTATGACAGACAACGCACCTCAGCCAGGCGGCGGCGCCGCACCACGGGCGCTGCCGCTACGGACCGTCGAAGTGACCGGGGTCCGGCGGATCTCGCCGCACATGGCACGCGTCACCTTCGGCGGCCCCTCCCTCGGCGACTTCACGCTGGACGGGCCCGATCAACAGGTGAAGCTGTATTTCCCGAGGCCGGGGCAGCGCGTCCCACGGCTGCCGGAGGCCGGAACGGACGGCGATGTGATGCGGTGGTACGGCGCGTTCCAGGCGATTCCCGAGGAGGAGCGGCCCTGGACGCGCAGCTATACCGTCCGGTCGCACGATCCGCTGCGCGCCACGATCGACATCGATTTCGTGCTCCACGGCGACGGCCCCCGAGAGGCGAACGCCGGCCCCGCGACCGCGTGGGCGCGGAAGGCCGCGCCCGGTGACGTACTCGGCATGTTCGGACCGTCCGCGTACTTCGCCACACCCGTGCCGCTGGGGACCACCGACTGGCTGCTGCTGGCGGGCGACGAGACGGCCCTGCCCGCGATCGGCACCCTCGTCGAGGCCCTGCCGGAAGGCGCCCGTGCGGTGGCCTTTGTCGAGGTGGTGGACGCGGCGGAGGAGCAGCGGTTCGAGACGGCGGGCGAGGTGACGGTGCACTGGCTGCACCGCGGCGGGGCGCCCGCCGGGCGCGGTGGCCCACTGGTGGCGGCGGTGCGCGCCGCCGAATTCCCCGCGGGCTCGGTCCTCGCCTGGCTGGGCGGTGAGGCGGGCGCGGTCCGTGCGCTGCGGCGCCATCTCGTCGCGGAGCGGGGGCTCGACAAGCGGTCGGTGCACTTCTCCGGCTACTGGCGGCTCGACCTCACCCAGGACGACGCTCCGACGGAGGAGGATCTGGCGGAGGCGCGCGAACGCCTCTCGGACGCGGCTGATCTCGGACGCGACTGATCTGACGTAGCGTCAGATGAGGGCGGCGGCCTCCCTCACCGGGAGGCCGGCGCCCTCGGCGCGGGCGCGGGCGCAGGTCCGTTCGTCTAGCGCCGCGCGTACGGCCGCTTCGGCCCTGGCAAGGAGCTCCCTGTCGGGGACGGACGGGAGGGTCCCGAGCCGGAGACTCTCGGGCAGGGCGATGTGACGGGCGTACGCGCCGAGCAGTCGCGCCGCGTCCTCGGCGGCCCCCAGCCGGGCCTTGACCCAGGCCGCGCAGGGAAACTGATGGAGAATCAGGTGCGGGGTGACCAGATAGGCCAGGCTGTCCAGCAGTCGTACGGCCTGGGCGGTCCGCTCCCGCGCCCGCTCGAACTCCCCGTCCAGACAGTCTAGCCAGCCGTGCGTGCCCGCGACCACACCACCGAGGAAGGGCTGTTCGGCGAGGCCTGCGCCCTCACCCGCCGTGCCCGCCACCGGGGCTCTCTCCTCCAAGGCCCGTAGCTGCGCACGTGCCTGATCCGTCCGTCCGGTGCGTCCGAGGCGCCGGGCGAGCAGCAGCCGGGCCGTGCCCTCGGCGTACCCGGCCGCCTCGGCGGCCTCCTCGACCGCCTCGATCAGCAGCCGTTCGGCGTTCCGCTCGGCGGTCGGATCCCCGGCAGTCTCCAGGCGTACGGACGCCAGCCGGGCCTTGAACAGGGGCACTTGGGCATACGCGCCGATCGGCGCACAGCTCTCCATGGCGCGTTCGAAGTCGGTGGCCGCTTCCTCGTACCGTCCCTGGTACTCGTACAACTCACCACGGGCCCCGAGGGACTGGGCGATTCCGTGGAGATCCCCCGACCGCTCGAAGCAGGCCAGCGCCTCGTCCGCGTCACGCGCCGCTCCGGCCGGTCCGTCGGGGCGGCCGCCCACCAACTGCGCCCTGAGCATCAGCGCCAGCCCGAGGTCCCAGCCGCTCCCCCGCTCCCGGCAGGCCCGAACCTGTGCGTCCAGGGCCGCGTCGATCCCGGGGAAGTCCCCCACCATCAGCTTGGCGATGAACCACATGGTTCCCGGCTGACGGCAGATCTGTGGCAGTCCGGGGCGATACGCCGCCACGATCGCCCGCAGCCGTGTCGGCGTACCGGGCCAGGTCGGTTCTGAGGCATCCCGCTGGCCGCTGCTCGCCAGCACGAGCAGCCGCGCTCCGCGCCGCGCCTCCCACAGCCGCTCCTCCGGCCAGGGCGGCGCGTGCGCCGTGCACGGCTCGGTCAGGGGTACGGCGGGCCGTACCGGCGCGCGGAAAGGATCGGGGCCGAGCGCGGCGGCGGCGGTGGACCAGGCACTGGCCTCGGGCCGGTGGTCGCGCAGCTGCCAGAACCAGCCCATCGAGAGCACCAGACAGAGCGCCTCCTGCTCCTCCTTGTGGTCGACGGCGGTGCGCAGCGCGGCCCGCAGATTGTCGTGCTCCCGCTCGAACCGGCGCAGCACGCGCGCCTGGCGCGGACCGCGCAACTCCGGGTCGCCGGTGCGGGCCAGCTCCCGGTAGGCGGCCAGATGACGGCGCTCGACGGCCGCCCGCTCCCCCGACGCGTCCAGCCGCTCGGCCGCGTACTCACCGACGGTCTCCAGCAGCCGGTAACGCATACCGTCCACGCCCCCGGGGTCGGCGACGACGAGCGACTTGTCGACCAGGGAGGCGAGCAGTCCCAGCGTGTACCCGTCCTCGGCGCTCTCCGCGCACACGGCCTCCGCCTCCGTGGGTGCGCAGCCGCCGGAGAAGACCGACAGACGGCGCAGTACGGCCCGTTCGCCCTCGGTGAGCAGTTCCCAGGACCAGTCGACGACGGCCCGCAGGGTCCGCTGTCTCGGCAGTACGGTCCGGGCCCCGCTGCCGGCGCCGAGCAGCCGGAAGCGGTCGTTCAGCCGGTCCGCGAGCTGTCGCGGCTCGAACGCGCGCAGCCGCGCGGCGGCCAGTTCGATGGCGAGCGGCAGCCCGTCGAGCCGGTGGCAGATCTCGGCGCACGCGACCGGATCGTCGGCGGTACGGAATCCGGGCCTGGCGGCGGCGCCGCGTTCGGCGAGCAGTTGGAGCGCCATGTTCCGCGGCAGGGGTCCGACGGTATGTACGGACTCGCCCGGCACGCCGAGCGGTTCGCGGCTGGTGGCCAGCACGCTCACTCCGGGGCAGCCGGTGAGCAGCGTCTCCGCCAGTCCCGCGGCGGCGTCGATCACATGCTCGCAGTTGTCGAGCACGATCAGCAGCCGACGCTGTCCGCAGTACTCGGCGAGCCGGGTCAGCGGGTCGCGGGGCGTGCCGTCCCCGGCGGCCGGGCCCCGTACCCCGGTTTCGCGGGCGCCGAGCGCGGTGAGCACCGTCTCGGCCACGGCGGCGGGGTCACGTACGGGCGCCAGCTCGGCTTTCCACACGCCGTCCGGCCATGTCCCGGCGGCCGCGCGGGCGGCTTCGAGGGCGAGCCGGGTCTTTCCGGCGCCGCCGGGGCCGGTCAGCGTGATCAGCCGCGTGGCCGGCAGTCCGGCGGCGAGCGCGGCGAGCTCAGGCTCACGGCCGACGAAGGAGGTGAGAGGGGCCCGGAGGTTGCCGGGGACGGCCCGGCCGGGCGAAGCGGGTAGGGCGGCGGGCCGTGGCGCCGGGGCCGCCGGGGCGGTGGGCCCGGGCTCGTCATCGGCCAGCAGCGCGGCGTGCAGGGCGCGCAGCTCACCGCCGGGTCCGGTGCCCAGGCGCTCGGCGAGCCGGGTGCGTACCTCCTCGTACGCCTGAAGGGCCTCGGCCGGTCTGCCGGCCGCGCGCAGGGCCCGGATACGCAGCGCGTGAAGCGGCTCGTCGAGCGGCTGCCCGGCGGCGAGGGCGGCGAGAGGGGCCAGGGCCCGTTCCGGCCTGCCCCGCGCGACGTCGGCGGCCAGCCGGGCGCGGCGCGCCTCGGTGTGCCGCTGTTCGGCGCGTACGGCCCGCGGGTCGGTGTCCCGGCCGGGGAGGTCCGCGAGCGCGGGCCCGTCCCAGAGCGCCAGGGCCTCGTCCAGCACCGTGGCCGCCTGTCGGGGATCGCCCGCGCCGAGGGCCGCGCTGCCCTCGGCGGCGAGCCGTTCGAAGCGGAAGAGGTCGATGTCGTCACGGTCCGCGTTCAGCCGGTAGCCGCCGGGCGCCGAGGCCACGGTCGCGCTCCCGAGGGCCCGCCGTACCCGCCCCACCAGGGCCTGGAGCGCGGCGACCTCATCGGCGGGCGCGTGCGTGTCCTCGCCCCAGATCTGGTTCGCCAGCTGTCCGGTGCCCACGGCCCGGCCCCCGGCGGCGGCGAGCGCGCAGAGCAGCGCCCGCAGCCGCGCCCCGCTGAGGGGCACCTCGGTCCCGTCCTGGCGAACGGCCCGGGTGGTGCCGAGCACGCGATAGCGGTAGGTCACGGGACCATTGTCCCCGCAGCCCGGGCCGGGGGACGCCGCCCTCGGACCCCGTCCGCCGAGGCCCGCACCACGGGGGCCAGGACATCCCGGAAGTCGGAGCGTTCGTCAGCGGCAGCCCGGCTCATCCACGGCCAGCTGTCCGGCCTGGCCACCGCCGCCCGCTCCTCCAACAGTGCGTCGCCGCGCGCACGGTAGGCGGCGTCCCCGCAGGAGGAGAACGCGCCCAGCATGAGCCCGGCCGGCTCATCGGCAGGCCACCGGGCGACGTGCCCCACCAGGTGATCGGCCGTCAGCCGGTACTGCCGGTGTGTATGAAGGAACACCCCGTACACCGGACTCGCCTGCCGCTCACCGGCGGCCGGCGCGTCCCGGTGCGCGATCACCAGCTGCTCCTTCAGCACGGCGTCACCCGGGCCTGGTCGCGCTCAGCCCCGGCCGCCGTCCGGCTGGAACTCGCACCAGACCGCCTTGCCGTCCCCGCGCGGCTCGACCCCCCAGCGCGCGGCCACCGCGTCCACCAGCAGCAGCCCTCTTCCTGAGGTGGCCGCCTCGCCGGGCTCCCGGCGGCGGGGCCAGACACTGGAGCGGTCCTTGACCCACAGGCGTATACGGCGCACCGGCTCCGGCAGGACCTCCAGGGTGAGTACGGCGCCGCCCTCGGTGTGGAGCAACACATTCACCAGCAGCTCGCCCGCGGCCAGCTCCACATCGTCGATGAGCTCGGCCAGCCCCCAGTCCGCCAGCGCCCGGCGCAGCACGGCACGGCTCTCGACCAGGCCCTCCGGGTCGGCCTGGTGGACGTACAGGTGGATACGGGGCGCCTGGTCGGTGCCGGGATCGGGGCGGCGGCGCAGCACGAGCAGCGCGATGTCGTCGCCCGTCCCCCAGCGCTCCCACAGCCGCTCCGAGAGGTGGTCGGCCAGCGTGCTCGCCCGCCCGGGGCCGGTCCGTACCATCTCGGCGAGCGCGTCCATCCCGACCGAGATGTCGCTGCCGGGATCCTCGACCAGCCCGTCGGTGCACAGCACCAGGGTCTCGCCCGGTACGAGGTCGAGTCGGGTCTCCGGGTAGTCCTCCTGTCCGAAGGCCGTGGCGATCCCCAGTGGCAGTCCGCCGCGCAGGTGGGGCCAGCCGATTCTGCCGTCGTTGTGCCGGACGAGCGGGCCGAGATGGCCGGCCCGTACGGCGCGTATCCCGCCGGTGGCCAGGTCCACCTGGGCGTATACGCAGGTCGCGAAGCGCTCCGTGTCGAGTTCGGCGAGAAAGCGCGAGGCGCGTGCCAGGACGGTCGCGGGCGCGTGGCCCTCGCCCGCGAAGGCGCGCAGGGCGATACGGAGCTGGCCCATGATGGCGGCGGCGTGTGTGTCGTGCCCCTGGACGTCACCGATGACGACGCCGACCCGGCCTCCGGGCAGGGTGATGACGTCGTACCAGTCGCCCCCCACCTCTCTGCCGCTCCAGGCCGCGTGATAGCGGACCGCGATCTCGGCGCCGGGGAACTCCGGGATGTCCCGGGGCAGCATGGACGCCTGGAGGCCGGTCGCGAACTCGCGCTCCTGGTCGAAGAGGATGGCGCGCTGGAGCGACTGGGCCACGATGCCCGCGAGGCCCATCAGCATGTCGCGGTCCTCGGTCGAGAAGTGCGTACGCCGCCGGTAGAAGAGCGCCAGACAGCCGATGGAGCGGGACTGGGCGACCAGCGGCAGGAAGGCCGCGGCGTTGGCACCGAGCCCCCGGACGTACGGCCGCAGGCGGGGGAAGCGGTCGATCACCAGATCGCGCAGTGAGCTGACGAACCGCGGCCGCTGGTTCAGGACCGCCTCGGCGAGCGGCAGGGAGCCGTCGAGGCGGTGGAGGCGCAGGTCGTCAAGCACCTCGATGGATTCGCCGGCCAGCGCGATGAGCTTCAGGGCGCCGCCCTCCACCAGGCCGAGCGCGAGTCCGTCGGCGCCGAAGTTCTCAAGACCGCCGGCGCCCGTCAGCGCGGCGGCGACATCGTCCACGGTGATCGCCCGGGAGAGGGCGTCCGTGGTGCTGTGGACCATGCCGGTCATGCCCGTGCGGCCCGTTTCCGCCGGGTTGACCACGGTGAATTCGGAGAGGTCCGCGGTGGCGTTCCGTACGATGCCGACAACGCGGTACGGGCGGCCCCTCTCGTCGCGCAGGATGCGGCCCCTCGTATGGGTCCACTGCCGCGATCCGGAGCGGCGCGTCAGCTGGAAGAACGAGCCGTACGAGGTCCGGCCGCTCCGGATCGCCGCGTCCACCACGGCTTGGAGGCGCCGGCCCTCCTCGCGGGGTATGCGTGAGCTCAGGGTCTCGGCGCCGTCGTACTCGTCGGGGCGCAGATCGAACACAGCGAGGCCCGCCGCATCGAGCTCGACGGCCCCGCTTTCGAGGTCCCAGTCGAAGCTGCCCATGCGGTTCAGTGCGAGTCTCTCGTCCGCACCGATCACCGGCCGGTTCCGGTCCCGATCGCGTCCTGCCATGCGCCCGCTCCGGAGGTGGGCTGGGAGCCCGGTCAGCGGGCCGGGCTCCTGAGTTTCGTGGCACTCGAACGCATGTAGCGTAACTTTCCCGGCAAAATGTCGCATTGTTAACCAGATAAAGAGTGTCGTTGACCAGATCGAGAGTGTCGTCCGACCCCCCTCTCGACCGGGCCCCCTCTCGGACCTCCGGAGTCCCACCGCCACACACCTGGACAGGGCGACAGCCGCGTGCTGTGATGCCAACTCCCGCTGTTTTCAACGTTGTACTGCTCGGCACTGACATGGATGGGAGTCCCTGATCATGCTCGACCGACGACGTTTTCTGCACACCGGCGCCCTCGCGATCGGCGGCGGGGTCCTCCTCGGCCCCTTCGCGCCCTCCGCCTCCGGCGTAGCTCCGGCACCGGGCGGCTGGTACGCGCCGAACGCCGCGCCGCTCGCCCCCACCGCCTTCCAGAAGCTCCCCCTCGGCAGCGTCACGGCCCGCGGCTGGCTCTCGGGGCAGCTGCGCCTTCTCCTCGACGGTCTCTTCGGCCGTTACGCCGAGATCTCCCACTTCCTGCGGTTCGAGGAATCCGGCTGGGTCCACCCGGAGAAGGACGGCTGGGAGGAGGTCACCTACTGGCTGCGCGGCTACGTCAGCCTCGCCGCGCTCACCGGCGACCGGGACGCGCTCACCACAAGCCGCCGCTGGATCGACGCGATCCTCGCCACTCAGCGGCCCGACGGTTTCTTCGGCCCCACCCGGCTGCGTACCGCGCTCAACGGCGGCCCCGACTTCTGGCCCTATCTGCCGCTGCTCCAGGCGCTGCGCTCGCACGAGGAGTTCACCGGCGACGAGCGGATCACGCCGTTCATCGTGCGTTTTCTCCGCTATATGAACGCGCAGGGCCCCGGGGCGTTCAACTCCAGCTGGGTGTCGAAACGCTGGGGCGACGGACTCGACGTCGCCATGTGGGTCTACAACCGCACCCGCGAGCCCTTCCTTCTCGACCTGGCCGACACCATGCATACACACGGCGCGAACTGGGTCGACCACTTCCCCGATCTGCACAATGTCAATATCGCGCAGGGTTTCCGCGAGCCCGCGCAGTACGCCCTGCGCTCGGGGTCCGCCGAGCTCGCTCGCTCCACCTACCGCAACTACGCCACCGTCATGGGCACTTACGGCCAGTTCCCGGGGGGCGGATTCGCGGGGGACGAGAACGCCAGGCCCGGCTTCGGGGACCCCCGGCAGGGCTTCGAGACCTGCGGAATCGTGGAGTTCATGGCCAGCCACGAACTGCTCACCCGGATCACCGGCGACCCGGTGTGGGCCGACCGCTGCGAGGAGCTGGCCTTCAATATGCTCCCGGCCGCCACGGACCCCTGGGGCCGGGGCGTGCACTACATCACCTCCGCCAACAGCGTCGATCTGGACAACTCCCGTAAGACCCAGGGGCAGTTCCAGAACGGCTTCGCGATGCAGTCGTACCAGCCCGGCGTCGTCCCGTACCGCCGCTGTCCGCACAACTACGGCATGGGCTGGCCCTATTTCACCGAGGAGTTGTGGCTCGCGACCCCCGATCGCGGGCTGGCCGCGGCGATGTACGCGGCGAGCCGCGTCCGCGCGAAGGTCGCCGACGGTACGGAGATCACCGTCACCGAGGACACCGACTACCCCTTCAAGGAGATGGTCACCCTCACCGTCACCACCCCGCGCCGTCTCCGTTTCCCGCTCTATCTGCGGATTCCCGGCTGGTGCGAACAACCCGAACTCTCCGTCAACGGACGGCGGACAGCCGCCACGTCGGGCCCGGCTTTCGTCAAGGTCGACCGCACCTGGAGTGACGGTGACCGGGTGACCCTGCGACTGCCGCAGCGCACCACCGTGCGCCGCTGGGACGACAACCACGGCGCCGTCAGCGTCGACCACGGCCCGCTGACCTACTCCCTGCGGATCGGTGAGCGGTACGAGCGCTACGCGGGGACGGTCGACTTCCCCGAACTCGCCGTGCGCGCGAGCGGACCGTGGAACTACGGCCTCGCCACCGACCGGCCCGCGGATCCGCCGGCAGATCTGCGGTTCTCCGCCGACAGCGGCCCGCTGTCCGGCGATCCGTTCACCCAGGAGGGGACACCGGTACGGATCACCGCCCCCGCCCGCCGCATCACCGAGTGGATCGCGGACGACCAGCGGGTCGTCGCTCCCCTTCAGGACAGCCCGGCCCGCAGCGCTTCGGCGGTGGAGCTGGTCACACTGATCCCGATGGGCGCGGCCAGGCTCCGTGTCACCGCTTTCCCGACCGCGCACCCCGATGGCCGTCCCTGGACACCGGAGCCGGCCTTCCACCGCGTCCAGAACAAGCACAGCGGGAAGGTGCTTGCCGTGGACGGAATGTCGCTGGCCGACAGCGCCCGGGTGGTGCAGTTCGACAATTCCGGTACGGCGGACCATGCCTGGCAGCTGACCGACGCGGGCGGTGGCTGGTCCCTGATCCGGAACGGGAACAGCGGCAAGGTGCTCGGCGTCGACGGCATGTCCACCGCCGACAGCGCACCGGTGGTGCAGTTCGCCGACAACGGGACCGACGACCATCTCTGGCAGCTGCTGGACAGCGGCGACGGCTGGTACCGCATCCGCAACAAGCACAGCGGGAAGGTACTGGGCGTCGACGGGATGTCGACCGCCAACAGCGCCCAGGTGGTCCAGTTCGCCGACAACGGCACGGATGACCATCTGTGGAGACTGCTCTGACCTCGGGATAGCAACGCTACGCCCAGGTTGATAGCATCCTTTCCATGAGCACACGGACGCGCATTCTGGAGGCAGCCGCCGATCTTGTGGCGAAGTCGCCGAACGGCGATATCTCCACGCGCGCGGTCTGTGAAGCCGCCCAGGTCGGCGCTCCGGTGCTCTATCGGCAGTTCGGCGACAAGGAGGGGCTTCTCTCCGCCGTCGTCGACCACGGCTTCGACGCCTACCTGGCGACCAAGCACCTTCATCGGCCGGGAGCCGACCCGATCCAGGATCTGCGTGACGGCTGGGACACCCATGTCGCGTTCGCGCTGGCGAATCCCAACCTGTACCGGCTGATGAACTCCCCACTGATGCGCAAGCCGCCGGCTTCCGCCCTGGAGGCCCATCAGATCCTCACCCGCGATCTCGAACGGGCCGCGGCCCAGGGCAAGCTGCGGATCTCCCCCGAACTCGCCGCTCAGATGGTCATGTCGGCCAATGTCGGCGTAGCGCTGATGCTGGTCGCCCGCCCCGCCACCTTCACGGACCCCGATATGTCACGGCGGGTCCGCGACGCGGTGCACGCCGCCGTGTTCACGCCGGAGGCGATGTACGGGGAGGCCTCGGCCGAGGACGCGACCACGGCCCCCGCCGGCACCCCGGCCGCCGCGACCCGTCTGGGAGCACTGATCCGGCAGTCGCCGCCCGCGGCCCTGACCTCCGCCGAGGCCGCGCTGCTGAGCGAGTGGCTGGAGCGCGTGTCGAACGCACCGGACACCGCGGACGCACCCCCGTCGTCAGATCTTGAAACGACGCCCACCCGAGACGCGACATAAATGCCCACAACGGCCGCGCCCCGGCGGTGAATTCTTGTCCACCGCGGAACGAGTCCTGCGGGTTCGGGCGCAACTCTTGACGTGTACGAAACACGGGAGAAGCATCTCCGGTACTCAGAGAGCGCTCTCCAAGCTCTCTCCCGCTGTGCCTTCCGCATTGCCCAACACTCAGGAGACCTGCCCATGCACGCTCCTCCGCTCGCTTCGCCGGTGTTCCGCAGACCCTCGCCCGCGCGTCGGCGCCCCGCGCGCCGGCGCGGGCTGGCCGCCTCCCTCGCGGCCACCCTGATCGCCTCCCTGTTACTCCTCATCCCCGGCACCTCCGCCCAGGCCGCGCCCACCCTGCTCTCCCAGGGCAAGCCCGTGACCGCCTCCAGCCAGGAGAACGCCGGCACCCCCGCCACCGGGGCCGTCGACGGCGACAACGGGACCCGCTGGTCGAGTGCCGCGTCCGATCCGCAGTGGATCCAGGTCGACCTCGGCGCCACCTCCGCCATCAGTCAGATCGTCCTGCGCTGGGAGACCGCGTACGCCACGGGGTACCGGATCGAGTTCTCCGCCAACGGCACGAGCTGGACCACCGCGTACTCCACCACGACCGGGCCCGGCGGCACGGAAACGCTCAATGTCTCGGGCAACGCCCGCTATGTACGGGTGTACGGCACCGCCCGCGCCACCCAATGGGGCTACTCGCTCTGGGAGTTCCAGGTCTTCGGCGGCACCTCGGGCGGCGGGGACCCGCTCCCCGGCGGTGGTGATCTGGGGCCGAACGTGCTGGTCTTCGATCCGTCGACGCCGAACATCCAGGGCAGGCTGGACGAGATCTTCCGGCAGCAGGAGTCGGCGCAGTTCGGCTCGGGCCGCTACCAGCTGCTGTTCAAGCCCGGCACGTACAACAACATCAACGCGCAGCTCGGCTTCTACACCTCGATCTCCGGACTCGGGCTCTCGCCCGACGACACCACCTTCAACGGTGATGTGACCGTGGACGCCGGCTGGTTCAACGGCAACGCCACCCAGAACTTCTGGCGCTCCGCCGAGAACCTGGCCCTCAACCCCGTCAGCGGCACCAACCGGTGGGCCGTCGCCCAGGCAGCCCCCTTCCGCCGAATGCACGTCAAGGGCGGCCTCAACCTCGCACCCAACGGATACGGCTGGGCCAGCGGCGGCTACATCGCCGACAGCCGCGTCGACGGCACCGTCGGCCCCTACTCCCAGCAGCAGTGGTACACCCGCGACAGCTCCGTCGGCGGCTGGACCAACGCCGTCTGGAACATGACCTTCTCCGGCGTCGAAGGCGCCCCCGCCCAGAGCTTCCCCAACCCGCCCTACACCACCCTCAACAACACCCCCGTCTCACGCGAAAAGCCCTTCCTCTACCTCGACGGCAACGCGTACAAGGTGTTCGTCCCCGCCAAGCGCACCAACGCGCGCGGCACCACCTGGGGCAATGGCGCGCCGCAGGGCCAGTCCCTGCCGCTCGACCAGTTCTATGTCGTCAAGCCGGGCGCGACGGCCGCGACGATCAATCAGGCGCTGGCCCAGGGGCTCAACCTGCTGTTCACGCCCGGCATTTACCACGTCGACCAGCCGATCAACGTGAACCGCGCCAACACCGTCGTGCTGGGGCTCGGGCTCGCCACGATCGTCCCCGACAACGGGGTGACCGCCATGAAGGTCGCCGATGTGGACGGGGTGAAGCTGGCCGGCTTCCTGATCGACGCCGGTCCGGTCAACTCTCCGACCCTGCTGGAGGTCGGCCCCCAGGGCGCGAGCGCGGACCACTCCGCCAATCCGACCACGGTCCAGGACGTGTTCATCAGGATCGGCGGCGCCGGTCCCGGCAAGGCCACCACCAGCATGGTGATCAACAGCGATGACACGATCATCGACCACACCTGGGTCTGGCGCGCCGACCACGGCGCCGGCGTCGGCTGGGAGACCAACCGCGCGGATTACGGTATCCGGGTCAACGGTGACGATGTGCTGGCCACGGGGCTCTTCGTCGAACACTTCAACAAGTACGACGTGGAGTGGTACGGCGAGAACGGCAGAACGATCTTCTTCCAGAACGAGAAGGCCTACGACGCCCCCAACCAGGCCGCCATCCAGAACGGCGCCATCAAGGGCTACGCCGCCTACAAGGTCGCGGACACCGTCAACAACCACGAGGGCTGGGGTCTGGGCAGCTACTGCAACTACACCTCGGACTCGACCATCCAGCAGGATCACGGCTTCCAGGCGCCGGTCAAACCGGGAGTGAGGTTCCACGATCTCCTGGTCGTCTCCCTCGGCGGCATGGGCCAGTACAACCATGTGATCAACAGCGTCGGATCACCCACCTCGGGCACCTCGACGGTTCCGTCGACGGTGACCTCGTTCCCGTAGAACGCCCCGCCCCGTAGAGCGCCCCGCCCCGTAGAAGGTCCCGCGGCGAGTTCCGCGGCGGGTCCCGCGGCGGGGATACGTACGAGGGCGTACGCGTGAAGGGGCCCGGCCTCGCGCCGAGGCCGGGCCCCGCCCCTCCCCCGCCGTACGCCCCGTCAGCAGTACCACCCGTCAGCCGTGCGGCTCCGTCAACGCCTTCCGCGCAGTCTGCCCAGCAGCTGACGCGCCTGCGCGCGCTTCCTCGGATCAGCGGAGGCGCGGCGTATCTGTTCCGTCACGCGGCGCCCCTGCGGACTGCCGGCGAACCGCTTGATGCGCTCAATCATTCCGGGCATGTCGTCTCCATGTCGTCGGCCGCGGTCCGGGAACCGGGACGGGCGGGTTTTCTCGCGCCTACCCCCTGACGGACCATCGACGCCCCATTTCCGTCCTCGCGTGCGCTCCGTTACACGACCGCCGGACCCGCACCGTGTACTGACCGGACGCGGCACCCTCGTCCGGCGCAATCATTCATACGATCGGCCCGGCGGGACACTCCGTAAAGCTGCGGCCTCTCGTGACGCGTCCGATGATGCGCCGCGGGCACCGCCGCCCTCGGGCCTGGCGCCGCACGTCAGTGTCGAAGACGTGAGCCAACCCCGCACAGACGACCGATGTCCGGAATGCAACGTTATGTATCAGTGCCCAGACTGACGGCATGTCGGGCAAACAGAGCGCGGGCCTCCTCGTGTACCGGGTCACGGACACCGGTGCAGAGGTGCTTCTCGGGCACATGGGCGGGCCGTTCTGGTCCGGCCGCGATGCCGCCGCCTGGTCGATCCCCAAAGGTGAGCACGGACCGGACGAGCGGCCGGTGGACGCCGCGCGCCGGGAGTTCCAGGAGGAACTGGGCCTGCCACCGCCCGACGGACCGTGGATCCCGCTCGGCGAGACCCGGCAGCGGAGTGGCAAGACGGTCACGGTCTGGGCCGTAGAGGGGGATCTCGACCCCGCCCTCGCCGTGCCAGGCACTTTCACCATGGAGTGGCCGAGAGGATCGGGTGTCCTGCGCGAATTCCCCGAGCTGGACCGTGTCGCCTGGTTCTCCCTGGAGAACGCCGTGGAGCCACTGGTGACGGGGCAGCGGGTCTTCCTCGACCGGCTGAGCGAGTGCATAGGTGACGGCCGCAGGCCGTCCCCGCCCCGCCGCTGACCCCGCCATCCCGGTGCCGCCCAGGCCGCGCCGTCCAGCCCGGTTCATTCAGGAAAGGGATCTCTTCCGTGCCCCCTCGCCCCCATGTCTTCGTCGCCGCCAGTACGGCGCTGCTCGCCGCCGCGGTCATGCCCGCGACTGTGCTCCCCGCCCTGGCCGTACCCGCCGAGACGCCGCACGCCCCCGAATCCCCCGCCCTCGCGTCGCTCGATCCCGCGTACCGCGCCCTCGCGGCCACCTCCTCCGTAGCGACGTCCTCGCGCCCCTCCGCACCACGCCCCGCCGCACCGCCCTCCTCCGAACCGCTCTCCTCCGAACCGCTCTCTTCCGCACCGCTCTCCTCCGAACCGCCCTCTTCCGCACCGCCCTCCGCATCGCCCGAACGCCACGGCGCGCCACCGCCCGCGGCCGGGCCGCCCGCGGCTAAAGAATCGTTCAGGCACGACGGGTTCCCCGAGGACGGACCGGTCACCGCGGCGGCTCTGCTGTCCAGGGCCGACGGCTGCGACCAGATCTCCAACGGGCGGTACCGCGCCGGCGAAGGCACCAAGGCCACGATCCCCGTCTGCGACGCCAAGGGCGCCGTGTTCTGGAAGGCCGACATGGACATCGACTGCGACGGCCAGGCCACGGCCCACTGCAACTCCGCGGCGGACCCGTACTACCAGGACACCACCGCCTACACCCAGGCCGACGGCAGGGCGCTCAACCCGGAGGAGCTGCCGTATATCGTCGTGCCCCTGTCAAGCTCCATCTGGAACTTCCGCTCGTCGGGCATCCGGGGCGGATCCGTCGCGGCGGTCATCCACCGCGACAAGGTGGAGTACGCCGTCGTCGGTGACACCGGCCCACCGGGAATCATCGGGGAGGCGTCCTACGCCACGGCCCGCGCGCTGGATATCGTGCCCGACCCCGCGCGCGGTGGAGTCCCGTCGGGAGTGACGTACATCGTCTTCAAGGACTCCGAGATCTCCCGGCTGGACGACCAGGAGACCATCGTGCGGCGAGGCGACGAGCTGGCGAAACAATTCCTCATGGACAACTGAGCGGAGTCGGCGCGCGAAGCCGGCGCGAAGAACGCCGGCGAGCCGGACGGCGGAACACCGCGCGTACGTGCGGCGGGGGCCCGCCCTCGGGCCGGACCCCCGCCGCACACACCACGCCCCGCCGGACGGGAGCAACACTCAGACGATGCCTTCCGAGATCTCCGACTGCTCGCGCGTGCTGCCGTACGCCTGCGGGGTGCTGTACGAGCCACGGGCTATGTACCACCACGCGGTCGCCAGGATCAGCACCACGGCCAGGGCGATCACGGCGTAGTTCATCGAGTCGACCGTCACCGGGTTCGACTGGGGCAGGCAGAAGAGGACGGTGACCAAGGCAACCCACACCACGGCTGTCCAGCCGATCGGCTTGCTCCAGCGCCCCAGGGTCCACGGTCCGGGCTCGAAGCGGTCCTTCGCGCGCAGCTTCAGAAAGATGGGGATGGCGTACGCCGGGGTGATCCCGATGACGTTGATGGCGGTCACCGCACCGTACGCCGTCGTGGAATACAGGGACGGCAGTGCGAGCACACCCGCGACGATGACCGACAGCCAGACCGCGGGAACCGGGGTCTGGGTACGGCTGCTGACGCGCCGCCACACCGCCGAGCCCGGCAGGGCGTTGTCACGGCTGAAGGCGAACACCATCCGGCTGGCCGCCGCGACCTCCGCGTTGCCGCAGAACAGCTGCGCCACGATCACGAGCAGCAGCAGGGCCGTGGCACCGCTCGAACCGAGGGCGTCGATCAGGATCTGCGCGGGCGGCACGCCGGTGGCGCTGTTCTGGGCGCCCGCGTAGTCCTGGATGGCGAAGGTGAGACCGGCCAGCAGGGCGAAGCCGGCGATCCAGGAGACCCAGATGGCCCGGACGATCCCGCGCGCGGCGGTGACGGAGGCGTTCGAGGTCTCCTCCGAGAGATGGGCCGAGGCGTCGTAGCCGCAGAAGGTGTACTGCGCGAGCAGCAGCCCGATGGCGGCCACATAGAGCGGGTTCTGCCAGCCGGTGTCATTGACGAACTCGGTGAAGACGAACGACGGCGACTGGTGGTGGTCGGGGACGATCGCCAGAGCGCCGACGATGATGGCGACACCGGCCAGATGCCACCACACGCTGATCGAGTTGAGCACGCTGACGAGCTTGACCCCGAACAGGTTCAGCACGGCGTGCAGCAGCAGGATGCACAGGAAGATGACAAAGGTCCAGCCGGGGCTGGGGCTGAAGCCGAACTGGAGATTGAGGAAGGCTCCGGTGAACAGCGCGGCCCCGTAGTCGATTCCCGCGATCGCGCCGAGCAGTCCGAGCAGGTTGAGCCAGCCGGTGTACCAGCCCCACTTACGGCCGCCGAGCCGGTCCGCCATGTAGTAGAGGGCGCCCGAGGTGGGATACGCGCTCGTGACCTCGGCCAGCGCCATGCCGACGCAGAGCACGAACAGACCGACGCCGGCCCAGCCCCAGAGCATCACCGAAGGACCGCCGGTGCCCATGCCGAAGCCGTACAGGGTCATGCAGCCGGACAGGATGGAGATGACCGAGAAGCTGATGGCGAAGTTGCCGAAGCCGCCCATGCGGCGGGCGAGGACGGGCTGGTAGCCGAGTTCGCGCAGCCGCTGTTCTTCGTCCTTCTGGGGCATGGGACCGGCCTTCGACCAGGTCGGTGGCGAAGTGGACATGGAATGGACCTCCGGGAAGGAACAACAAATAGTGGGGACGGGTACGGAACGTGCTGCCGAGGGCGGGGGAACACAAGCGGCGCGGCGGACGGTGCCGCTCAGCCGGCCGGCCCGTCCCGCGGATCACGGGCAGCCGCGAGACACCGGCTGCGGGCGCGCAGGAACACGTCCTCGGCCTGCGCGGCGTCGCCGGGGCTGCGCGTACGATACGCCCACGGCACGGAGACGTAGTACGGCCCCAGGGCCTCGAACACCCGGGCTCCTTGCGCGAATTGGAGAGATCCCCACAGCGCGTGCGCCAGCTGGTTGAGGTCGAGCAGCGAGGCCTCGGCGAGGACGGCGTGGTCGAACCACAGCTGGAGGGCCCGCAGCGCGTCCCGGGTGGCGTCCTCCGTGACCCAGTGGAGGTCGAGCGCCTTCTCGTGACCGTTCTCCCGGCGGTAACGCTCCACTCGTACGAACAGCGGCATGACGTGCAGCGCCGAGCCCTCGGGAGCCGAAGAGGCCGCCCACTGGACGAAGTTGACCGCTTCCGAGAGTGATCCGTCGGCCCGTCGCGCGTAGACGAACTGGAGCATGCGGTGGTACGCCTCGCGGTTGTACGGATCGCGCTTGTCGGCCTCCGCGAGCAGGGCCCAGGGACCCGGGAAGAGCATCGGTCCCGGCGGCGCCAGCCGGTGTTCCTCCAGTCGCTGTCTGCCGTCGAGTTGGGACAGGGCCAGCAGACATACCCAGGGCACGGGGTCGTCGGGAGCGTGACGCGCGGCGGTGCCGCACGCCTCCCATGCCTGCTGCCACAGCTCCTGCGTGCGGGCGTGCCCCTCGCGGTGGGCCCGTACGGCGCGCTCCACCAGGACACGGGTGTGCATCACGAGTGCGGCGACGCTCCGCGGCTCTTCGGACAGCCATGCCTGTACGGCGTCGGAGCCGGCGGCGACGGCGGCGAGCACCTGGGTGCGCTGGGTCCACAGGGGCCAATCGGGCGTCTCGGCAAGGAGGTTGCGCATCGAGACCCAGCGGCCGGTGCGCAGATCCTGGACCGCGGCGCGCAGTTCGTTGTCGTGGCCCGCCGGGTGGTAAACGGGGCGCATATTGTCGCTCGCCATCAGGACCTGCGCTCCGTCCATGCGCGCGAGGACGGCGGGGCGGGGGAAGCTAGCACCGGCCCTCCGTCCCTGTCCCCGGTGGCCCGGGGACCCGGGGGTGGCGGACGCTCCCCGGCCCCGGGATCACGGAACTCCCGATCCGCGGCGGCCGGGAGGTGCCGGCCACCGCGGGCTGCCTACAGGACGTACTGAGCCGGACGCGCCCGAAGAGGCGTCTGGCTGAAAATATGTTCGTCATAGATCCTCTAGGACGGTGGGGGGTGGAGCGATCCGGCGTCGTCGCAGAAGGCACCAACCTGCCGTGCCGCAGGTGAGGAAGAGCAGAAGAGCACTCCCTGCCACTGCGGCGATCAGTGTAGGGGCCAGAGTGACATGGCTCGAACACTTTGCTGATCTTTCGCAACTCTCTGTTGATCAAAGCGGATTGGCGCCCTCCCGGCGGCGACGCCCGGACGATTTCCCGGAGCGCCGGGACGGGCCGCCGCCGCACCCGCGCACGGACGGTCCAGAGCCCCTTGACGCCCGCTCTGACCCGCATCACGCTTTCGCTCAGCGATCAGGACCCGCCGCGATCGACGCCACCCTCGTGCCCCTCCGCGACCGAAGAACGGGATATGCCGCCGGCCCAGCACTCGCCCCGCCCCCGCGCCGGCCCAACCACCCGGCCGGTACTCGCCGTTGACCAGGACACCTCGTCCACCAAGGCGCTGGTCATCTGCCCCGAACGAGGCGTGATCGGTACGGGTTCGGCGCCGGCGCCGCCCCGCTACGGCTCCGGCGGACTGGTGGAGGTCGATCCCGCCGTCCTGCTCCGCTCGTTACTCGACGCCGGGCACCAGGCGCTCGCCGACGCGGCGGAGCCGGTCGCGGCCGTCGGTCTGGCCAACCAGGGCAAGGCGGTGCTCGCCTGGGATCCGGGTACGGGTACGCCGCTCACCGACGCGATCGTCCGGCAGGACCGGCGCGCGGAGCGACTGGGCGCCGGAGGCTGTACGCCTCCGCCGAGTGGATCGACCGCGCCGGTCCCGGCGGCGGCCCGATCGTGATCAGCGCGGGCCCCGCCCTGGGCCGGCGCGTCGCGCGCACAGTTCAGAGATGGTCGGACCCCAGGACCGCCGCGTAGAAACCGGCGCGCGCGGCGAGCGGGGTCAGCTCACTCGCCCGCTGGGCCGGGAAGCAGACCAGGGGATAGCAGTCCGACTCTATGTCGAGCACGGCGAGCGCCACCCCCAGATCCAGATGGAGCCGTCCGGCGTCGTTGAGGAAGGCGGCGGTGTCCATCGGCACCGCGTCCGTGCCGTCCGTGCCGTCCGTGCCGTCCGCGTCATCCGGCGCGGCGACGGACCACGGGTCGGCGGTGGGACGGGATTCCAGGCCCCGGAGCTGACGCCTGATCTCGTCGGCGTCCTCCTTCCAGTCGACCTCGGCCAGCAGCCCCTGTGCGGTCAGGGCGTCGACGAGCGCGATCCACGCGATGTTCTCGATGGGCGCGTCGATCCCGCGGTCCTCAAGACGCGCGGCATGGGTCCGTACGTAGGCGTCCGGATCGTCGTACGCGAACAGCACCTCTTCGGCGACGGCCGCGCGGCCCGGCGCAAGCAGCTCGGCCAGCGCGGCAAGCGCCTCGGCGGCGGGGGCGAGAGCGGGACGATCCGTCATGATGACAGCTCCTCAGGTCAGGACGCGAGGTGTTCAGGTGGAACACCGGCCCGGGGAACACCCTGCCACGGGGGTCTGACAACCGACCGGCCCCGCAAGGCCCCGGCAACACCCGCAAGGCCCGCAAGGCCGCCAGGCCCGCAAAGCCCGGAAAAGGGGCGGCCCCACCGGCGAGGGGGGACGCACCGGTGGGGCCGGGAGAGCTCGGGCGGCCGGGGGGCGGCCGCGAGCTCGGCTCCAAGACGCGTGTGCCCGGCCCGCCGCGACGTATGCGCACCAATTTCGAAGAACCCGCGCGGGCCGGCCGACCGGCCGCCCTTCCCCGCAGAGTGAACGGTGAGTGACCGGCTCCGGTCCTGTGGCCATGGGCGCGGCGACGGTTCGCCGACGCGGTGATCCCTGTGTGGTGATCGGTGTTGGCCGTTGGAACGTCGTTCACGCGCAGGCCACGCCCGGTGTCAACCATCGAGGAGTAGCCAGGGGGCCATCCCCGGCGCACTCGTAGACGCGCTCGCACTCGGGAGGCCGCAGAATGGCACGCATACGCTCCGCAGTCACCGCCGTCGACCGCCGCTCCTTTCTCACCGCCACCGGAGCGGTCGGCGTCTCCGCCGGAATCGGTCTGGCGCTCGGCGCGGGCGGCGGTTCCGGGGAGGCGGCCGCCGCGCCCGGAACGACCGCCGCGCCCTCCGTTCCCGGCCCCCGCACCCCCGCCGCCCCGGCCACGCCCACCCGTACCGTCCCCGCCCGTACGACGCTGGACACGGTGGCCGCGCCCCGCGACAGCGCCGCGGCCTTCCGACGGCTCGGCGACGGTCCCGGCTGGCGCAGGGTCGTCCGCGAGACGCTGGCGGCCCCGCGGCCCGGCCGCGCCCAGCGGCGTACCGTACTCAGCTCCTTCGTCCAGCTCACCGATCTGCATCTGGTGGATGTCCAGCACCCGGTGCGCACCGAGTATCTGCGCTCGCAGCAGCTCTCGGGGTGGCGGCCGCAGGAGGCGCTCACCGTCCCGGGGGCGGTGGCACTGATCGAGCAGATCAACGCGCTGAAGGCCGGGCCCGCGACCGGCGCGCCGCTGTCCTTCGCCGTGACGACGGGTGACAACACCGACAACAACTCCCTGGCGGAACTCGACTGGTTCCTCACGGTGATGAGCGGTGGCCGTATCTCCCCCAACACCGGCGACCTCCAGCGCTACGAAGGGGTGCAGAACTCCGACGAGCGGTTGTTCTGGCACCCGGAGGACTCGCGCCGCGACACCGACAAGCGGCTCGGCTACCCCCGTATCGACGGATTCCTCGACGCCGCGATCCGCTCGGTGAACAGTCCGGGGCTGCGGATCCCGTGGTACTCGACCGTGGGCAATCACGACGGTCTGGCCAGCGGTGCGATGGTCGACCGGTCCGGCTTCCTCGCGGAGTTCGCCGTCGGCGCGAAGAAGCTGTACGGGATCCCCGACGCCGAGGCCAAGCAGTTGCTGAAGCTCCTGTCGAAGGGCGGGGACCCCAACGGGGCGAAGCTGATCGACCTGCTGCGCCGCTCGAAGCGCGCGATGCGGTCCGTCACCGCCGATCCGCGCCGGGCGCCGTTCGGTCCGCGTGAGTATCTGACCGCGCACCTCGACCCGGCGCGGGCGGGCGCCGGTCCGGCCGGCCATGGCTATACCGCGGCCAATCTGGACAACGACACGCTCTACTACACGTTCCCGATGGGCGAGAACATCACCGGCATCAGCCTCGACACCACCGACCGGGGCGGGCACTACACCGGCTCGCTCAACACCGCCCAGCTCAACTGGCTGAAGCGCGAGCTCGCGGCACACCGGGACGGATATGTCGTCATCTTCAGCCATCACAACAGCTGGACGATGACCAACACCCACCCCGACCCCGCCCACCCCGGCGAGGCCCGGCACAGCGGTGCCGAGGTCCTGGCGCTGCTCAAGCGGAACCGCAATGTGCTGGCCTGGGTCAACGGGCACAGCCACCGCAATTCGATCCTGCCGCACGGCAGCTTCTGGGAGATCTCCACCGCCTCGCACATCGACTTCCCGCAGCTCGCGCGGGTCATCGAGATCACCGACAACGGGGACGGCACACTCTCGCTGTTCACCACACTGATCGAGTCGGCGGCGCCGCACAGGACCGACTTCGAGGACCTGTCGCAGACCGGTCTCGCCGCCCTCTACCGGGAGCTGTCGCACAACGCGCCGGGCTCGACCACCGCCCCGGCGGGCAAGTCCACGGACCGCAACGCCGAGCTGCTGCTGAGCCGCTGACGTTTCATCAGTTCCCGGCCGGGAGTCCGATCAGGCTCTCAGTCGGCGTCGATCAGACGCTGGAGCGCGGGCGCGTACAGATCGGCCAGCCGTTCGGGGGCGGCCCGTCCGGTCGCACCTTCGCGGTACAGGCTGAGCGTGGCGCCGAGACCGAGCAGCTGGCCGGAGATCAGCTCGGCGCGCAGAGCGCGTTCACGGCCGGTCAGCGACCCGGCCAGCCGCTCGGTGATCTGCGCGCCGAAGCGCTCGCGGAGCAGGGTGCGTTCGTCGTCCTGGCCGAGCGAGAACACGACGCGCAGCAAGGGGTCCGCCTGCCGCTCGCGGCGGCTGCGCAGCATGGTCAGCACCAGATGTCTGCCCAGCGTGTCCAGGGGCGCCGCGAAGAGCTGGTCGGCCGCGGCCTCGAAGTCGGCGACGGCGTTGAACAGCCTTTCCTTGGTGGCGAAATGCTTGACGATGAGCGAGGCGCTCACCCCCGCGTCGGCGGCGATGCCCCGCATCGTGACCTCGGCGTAGGGCCGGAAGGCGAACGCGCGCCGCGCGGCCCTCAGGATGGCGTCCCGTCCCGTGCCCGCCTCGGCCGTCGCCGCGCCGCCCGCGCCCCCGCCGGCTGCCTGCCCGTTCATGCGCCCTCCCGGGCCAGCGATGTCGTCCTGTCCCGTCCGACGCTACCGGGAGCGCGTCCCCGCTGACGCGGCAGACACAGGGTGACGGCCAGCGCGAGGAGCGCGGCGCCACCCGCGAGGACGAAGACCAGCAGATAGGCGTGGAGCGTGGGGGCGGTACGGCCGCCGGCCTGGAAGGTGAGGCTGGTGAGTACGGCGGCGACCGCCGCGCTGCAGAAGGCCTGTCCGACCGAGCGCATCAGGGTGTTGAGGCCGTTGGCCGCACCTGTCTCGCTGACGGGCACCGCGCGCATCACGAGCGCGGGCAGCGCCGAGTACGCGATGGCGGTGCCCGCGGCGACGACGGTGGCACCGAGGATGATCGTCCACAGCCGGTGGCTGGTGAAGAAGCGCACCGCGTAGCCGACGGCCAGGACGGCCGAGGCGAGTACCAGCGTGGTCTTGGGGCCGTACGCGGCGGAGATCCGCGCGGAGACCGGGGACAGGGCGACCATCGTGAGGCCGCCGGGCAGCAGACACAGTCCGCTGACGACGATGGAAGCGCCCAGGCCGTAGCCGGTGCTCGTGGGCTCCTGCACCATCTGCGCGGTGGACAGGGAGTTGGCGTAGAAGGCGAAGCCGATCAGCAGGGCGGCGATATTGGCCAGCAGCACCGCGGGTCGCGCGGAGACCCGCAGATCGACCATGGGGCTGGTGACGCGCAGCTCGTAGCGGCCCCAGAGGAGTCCGATCAGCACGGCGAGGACGAGCAGCCCGAGAGTACGGACGGATGTCCAGCCCCACGCCCCGCCCTGGGTGACCGCCAGCAGCAGGCTGACAAGGGCCGCGGACAGCCCGAGCGCGCCGAGGGCGTCGAAGCGGCCTCGGGTGCGCAGGGGTGATTCCGGTACGCAGAGCAGCACCAGCACGATGTCGAGCAGCCCCAGCCCGGCCGACGCCCAGAACATCGTGTGCCAGTCGTAGTGCTCGACGACCAGGGCGGCGACGGGCAGTCCGACGGCCGCGCCGATGCCCAGTGTCGAGCTCATCAGGGCGACCGAGGACAGCACGCGCTCGGGTGCCAGTTCGTCCCGCATGATGCTGATGCCCAGGGGTACGACGGCGAGCGCGGCGCCCTGGAGGGCCCGGCCGGTGATCAGTACCCCGATGTGGGAGCTGACCGCGCACAGGACGGAGCCGGCGGCCAGCACGCCGAGCGAGGCGAGGAGCACCCGGCGCTTGCCGTACATGTCGCCGACCCGTCCGAGCACGGGGGTGCAGATGGCGCCGGTGAGCAGCGTGATCGTCACCAGCCAGCTGGCGGCGGCGGGGGTGGCGCCGGTGAGCGCGGGGATGTGCGGCAGGAGTGGTACGACCAGCGTCTGCATGACAGCCACGACCACGCCGCAGAACGCCAGGACGGCGACGAGGAACCGGGGGTGCGGTGCGTCGGGTGCGGACGCGGAAGGTTCGGCCCCGGAGGGCCCGGACGGGGACGGCTCGGACGCGGAGGGCCCGGACGCGGAGGGCTCGGATATCGCTTCGGGCATCTCTCTCCGTAGGGGGGAAGCGGCAGGGGTGCACAACTGTTCACCCACAGGGTATACACCTGTGCACCCCGGTGCCCCTCCGGCCGTCCGACCCGACCCGGCACACTGTCCGGGGCGGTTCCATGTCCGGTGCCCGCCCGACGACCGCCGTGGGAGGCACGATGGCGCTGCAGATCAGCGCGACCAATCCGGAGCAGCCGGCCGTGCTGCTGGATCTGCCCTGGAACACTCCGCTCGACCAGTGGCCCGACGAGTGCCTGGTCGCGCTCCCGCGCGGGATCTCGCGCCACGTGGTGCGCTTCGCCTCGGCCGGGCCCGAGGTCGTGGCGGTGAAGGAGATATCCGAGCGCGGGGCGGTCCGCGAGTTCGGTCTGCTCCGCGATCTGCACCGCCTCGGAATCCCGGCCGTGGACCCGGTCGCGGTGGTGACCGGGCGGGTGGACGCGGACGGGGCGCCCCTGGAGCCGGCGCTGATCACACGGCATCTCAAGGGATCGCTGCCGTACCGCTCGATGTTCGAGTCGACGATGCGGCCGACCACCGTCAAGCGGCTGATGGACGCGTTGGCCGTCCTCCTCGTACGACTGCATCTCGCCGGGTTCGCCTGGGGCGACTGCTCGCTGTCCAACGCGCTCTTCCGGCGCGACGCGGGCGCGTACGCCGCGTATCTGGTGGACGCCGAGACCGGGCAGATCCAGCAGAACCTGAGCCGGGGACAGCGCGATTACGACATCGAGCTGGCCCGGGTGAACATCGCCGGGGAGCTGATGGACCTGGAGGCGTCGGGCGCGCTGCACCCTTCCGTCGATCCGGTGCCGTTCGGCGCGGCGATCGTCCAGCGGTACGAGGACCTTTGGCACGAGGTGACGCGCGAGTCGGTGTACCCGGTGGACAAGCGGCACTACATCGACCGCCGGATCCGCCGGCTCAACGATCTGGGCTTCGACGTCGCGGAGATGCAGATCGAGCGTTCCCCGGTGGGTGACACGGTCACCTTCCTGCCGAAGGTGGTGGACGCGGGCCATCATCAGCGGCAGTTGCTGCGGCTGACCGGCCTGGACGCCGAGGAGAACCAGGCGCGCCGGCTGCTCAACGACCTGGAGAGCTGGATGGCCGGCGAGGAGGACTACGCGCCGGGCGATCCGCTGGGGGCGCGGCCCGAGGTCCTGGCGCACCGCTGGGTCCGCGATGTCTTCCGGCCGACCGTACGGGCCGTACCGCTGGAGACGCGCGGCGAGATGGACGCGGCGCAGATCTACCACGAGGTGCTTGAGCACCGCTGGTATCTGTCGGAGGCGGCGGGGCGCGATATCGGTCTGGAGGCGACGATCGCGGATTACCTCGTGAACGTACTGCCGCACTCGGTGAACGCGATGACTCCCTCGGGAACGGACACGGCAGGCGGTCTCTCTCCCTGATCCCGGGGCCAGGGCTGGGGGGCCTGGGCTGGGGGGCCGGACCCGGGGCCCGCGCCGGACTCTCACTGGAGGGCACGTACGGCCGCCGCGAAGACCGCGGGCATCCTGGCCGCCGCCGGGACGATCAGCCGGGCTCCCGCCGCGTGGCCGCTGACCCTCAGCAGCCCCTCCGTCAGCAGCCGGTGGCGCCGGGACAGCGCACGCCACCGCCGCTCGTACTCCTGCGGCCGGCCGGCCCGCAGACACCGTACGGCCTCCTCCGCCGACGCCAGCGCGAGCGCGACGCCCTCGCCGGTGAGGGCGTCGACATAGCCCGCCGCGTCGCCGACGAGCAGCACCCGGCCCGCGCTGCGGCGGCGTACCCGCTGGCGCAGGGGGCCCGCGCCGCGCACGGCGCCGACCGGCTCGCCGTCCAGCAGCGGGAGCAGTCGCGGGAAGCGGGCCAGATGGTCGTCGTAACCGCCCTTCACCGTGGTCAGTACGGCAACCCCGACCAGATCGTCCGCCACGGGGGTCACATACGCCTCCCCCGCCCGCCCCGACGCGGACCAGTGGACCTCGACGAAGTCCGTCCAGGGCTTCATGCGGTAGTGCCGCCGCTGCCCGTACCGCCGGGGCCGCGGGTCCGGGAGATCCAGGCCGAGGCGGCGGCGTACGGGTGAGCGCAGCCCGTCCGCGGCGACCAGCCAGCGCGCCCGCAGCCCGCCCGCGGTCACGGAGTCCGCGCTCTGCTCCACCTCGCCGACCCGGCCGGTCACGGTCCTGACACCGGCCTCGGCGGCCCGTCGTGCCAGCGCGGCGTGGAGTTCCGTACGCCGTACCCCGAGCCCGGGTCCGTCGTCGAACGGCGCCTCGGCACAGTGGGTGCCATGGACATAGCGGATGCCGCGCAGCGGATGGCCCGGGAGCGGGCTGAGGCCGAGGGCGGACAGCGCGCGTACGCCGCTCGGCATCACGCCTTCGCCGCACGCCTTGTCGACGGGGGTGGTACGGGGTTCGATCACCACCGTCTCCAGCCCGGCCAGCGCGGCATGGACCGCGGTGGCGAGACCGGCGGGTCCGCCGCCCACCACCAGCAGATCGATCACGGCCGGGCGCCGGCGGTGGCCGACTCCAGCGCGCGGTTCTCGCACCGTATCCGGATCGTCAGCAGCACGGCGTTGAGCGCGGTGAACAGCAGCGCGGTCACCCAGGCGCCGTGCACGAGCGGCAGCGCGATCCCCTCCGCCGCCACCGCCACATAGTTGGGATGCCGCAGCAGCCGGTACGGGCCGCCCGTCACCAGCGGAAGTCCCGGCACGACCAGCACCCGGGTGTTCCATCGCGGGCCGAGCGTACGGACGCACCACCAGCGCAGCGCCTGCGAGGCCAGCACGACGGCGACCATCGGCCAACCGAGCGACGGGTCGAACGGCCGGTCCGCCAGCCACACTTCGGCGAGGCAGCCGAGCAGCAGCAGGGTGTGCAGGGCGACCATCGGCGGGTAGTGCCGCCGCCCCCGCTCGACGGCGCCGCGCGCCAGACTCCAGCGCGCGTTGCGGCGGGCGACGACCAGTTCGGCGACGCGCTCCGCGCCCACGGCCAGTACCAGCGCGGTGTACCAGATCATGTCTCCCCGTCCGTCGGTCTCCTCGCCCCGTCCCGCTCCGCCGGCCCTACCGGCGGCGCGGCCGTCGGCCCTACCAGCGGAGCAGCACGAGCTCGGAGCAGAATCCGGGCCCCATCGCCAGCAGCAGCCCGTACGTACGGGGCGGTGGCGGGCGCTCGGCCAGCGTGTCACGCAGCACATGCAGCACGGAGGAGGACGACAGATTCCCCACCGCCGCCAGCGAACGCCAGGTCATGTCGAGGGCGTCGGCGGGCAGTTCCAGGACCTCTTCGACGGCTTCAAGCACCTTCGGCCCGCCGGGGTGGCACACCCACGCGGTGATGTCGCCACGCGCCAGTCCGTTGTCGGCGAGGAATCCGTCGACGTCCGCGGCGAGGTTCTTGCGGACCAGATCCGGAACGCTCGCGTCAAGGACGATTCGGAAACCGGAGCCCGTGATGTCCCAGCCCATGGTCTGCTCGGTGTCCGGATACAGCTGGCTGCGTGTGTCGATGACGACGGGGCCGGCGGCCCGGCGACGGGGGCCACAGGCGACCACGGCGGCTGCGCCGTCCCCGAAGAGCGCGGTGGCGACGAGGTTGGCGGCCGAGACATCGTCGCGCTGGAAGGTGAGCGAGCACAGCTCGACGGAGAGGAGGACGGCCACATCGCCGGGCCGTCCGAGCAGATAGTCGTGCAACCGGGCGATACCGGCCGCTCCCGCCACACAGCCGAGCCCGAAGACCGGCACTCTCTTGACGTCGGAGCGCAGGCCGAGCCGCCCGACGAGGCGCGCGTCCACGGACGGCGCGGCGATACCAGTCACCGAGGTGAACATCAGCAGATCGACATCGCGCGGGGACAGCCCCGCCGCCTCCAGCGCCCCGCCGACCGCCTCGGCTCCCAGCGGTACCGCCCCGGCGATGAACGCGTCGTTCACCGCCCCGAAGTCCCTGAGACCGTCGTACCGGTCGAGGGGCAGGGCCGTGTGGCGCGTGTCCACGCGCGCGCCGCGGTGCATCCGGTCGAGAACCCGCCGGTCGGCACCCGCGGGCAGACAGGTCTTGGCGACCATGTCCGTGATGTCGTGCTGAGCGTACCGATGCGGAGCCAGGGCTCCATGGACGGCTGCGATGCTAGTCATCTGCGGTCCGATGTCGGGGGCGACTGACGTGCCCATCCCTGCCCCCGCTCGGTCGCGCCACACACGAAGTCGCCTGTACGGCCCCTCAGGGGCGGTTGTACGACCTCGCCGTGACGGATGGTTCGGCGTTCGCGAGCGGTGCGGCGTGACGACCGCCCGCTGTCGGTGGTGCTGCCTACGATGAGCGCGTGGACGCCATCGACCAGCCGGGGAGCACCGTCCGTACGCCGCCGGGGCCGCCGGGAGGGTGGCCGCGCCGGGTGGCCGCGCTGCTGGGGGCGTGTCATCCGGGGCCCACGGTCGCGGTGACGCTGCTGGTCGCGGGGCTCGCGGTGACCGCCGGGCAGGACGCTTCCGGCTGTCTGCTGGTGACCGCCGCCGTTCTGACGGGGCAGTTGTCGGTCGGCTGGAGCAATGACGCCGTCGACGCGGCGCGGGACACCGCGGCCGGACGGCGCGCCAAGCCCGTGGTGGGCGGGGCCGTCGGCGCGCGTACCGTACGGGCCGCTGCCCTGGTGGCGCTGGCTCTGTGCGTCCCTCTGTCGCTGGCGTACGGGACGCTCGCGGGCGTGGTGCATCTGGTGGGGGTGGCCGCGGCCTGGCTGTACAACCTCCGGCTGAAGTCGACGGCGCTGTCGTGGCTGCCGTACGCGATCGGGTTCGCCTCCCTGCCCGCCTTTGTGACGCTCGGTCTGCCGGGGCAGCCCCGGCCGGCCTGGTGGATCGTCACCGCCGCGGCGCTGGTGGGGGTCGGCGCGCATCTCGGCAATGTGCTGCCTGACATCGAGGCGGATCTCGCCCTGGGGGTACGGGGCTGGCCGCAGCGGCTGGGGCCGGCCGCGGTGCGGCTGCTGCTGCCGGCCCCGCTGGTGGCGGCGACGGTCCTGCTCGCGCTCGGCGGAGCGGGCGCGCTCGGTGCCGTCGCCGTCGCCGTGGCGCTGATCACGGCGGTCGGCGGCTCACTGCTGGGCCGCCACCGTCCCAAGGCGCCGTTCCTCGCGGCGATCGTGGTCGCCGGCGCCGATGTCGCGCTGCTGCTCTCGCAGGGGGCCGCGCTCAACTGACGTACCGCGGCGGACCCGGCGCCGGCCGGGGTAGGGCGTCAGCCGGACACGCCGAGCCGGTCGCGGAGGAAGGCGATCGTACGTTCCCAGGCGAGCGCGGCGGATTTGGCGTGATACGCCTCGGGGCGGCCGTCGTTGAAGAAGGCGTGGCCCGCCCCCGAGTAGACATGGATGACCGGAACGATCCCGGACTGGGACTCGATCGCGGTACGCAGTTCCTTGAGGCTCGACGGCGGAACGGTGTCGTCCTCCGCGCCGTAGTGGCCCAGGATCTCGGCCTTGAGGTTCGAGAAGTCGGGGACGCCGTCCCGGTTGACGCCGTAGAACGGCACGGCCGCGGAGATCCGCGGGTCCTTGGCGGCGAGGCTGAGCACGAATCCGCCGCCCATGCAGAAGCCGACGGTGCCGATCGTGTCGCCGTCCGTCTCGGGCCGCGCGAGGAGATAGTCGACGGCGCCGGAGAGCAGTTCGACGCCGCGCTCGGTGGGCAGTTCGCTCATCATGCGCAGCGCCTCGCCGGAGTCATGGGCGACCCGGCCGCCGTACAGATCCGGGGCGAGCGCGACAAAACCCGCCCGTGCGAAGCGGTCGGAGACGTCCTTGATGTGGGCGGTCAGTCCCCACCACTCCTGGATGACGATGATGCCGGGGCCGTGCCCGGCGGGCGGTACGGCGAGATAGCCGTAGGCGGTCGTACCCGCGCTCGGGAACGAGACGTTCTGCAGGGTGGATTCGGTGGGCGCGGTGGAGTCGCGGGGGTCGATCGGCTCGGTGGCCATGGCAAGTGCTCCCAGCTTCGGTGCGGTGACGGGGCGACATCATGATCGTATGAAGAGGGGGTGCCCGGAGGGCGTACGCCTCTCCGGGCCACGCCCGGGTACACCCGACGGGCACGCGGCGGCGGTCTCGCGCGTTGTCGGAGTGGCTCTGTGTGACACCTGAGGAGAGATGACGGAATGGCCCTGTGGGACCGGTTCAAGGAATCCGCCGCGACGATGCAGACGCAGCTCATGGCGAAGAAGAACGACCTCAAGAGCGGCTCGTTCCGCGACGCGAGCATGGCGATGTGCGCTCTGGTCGCCGCGGCCGACGGTTCCGTCGACCCGGCCGAGCGCCAGCGGGTCGCCTCGTTGATCGCCACCAATGAGGTGCTGCGGAACTTCCCCGCGGAAGACCTCCAGCGCCGCTTCGACGACTATCTCAACAAGCTGACCGCCGACTTCGCGTTCGGAAAGGTGGGGGTCCTCCAGGAGGTGGGCAAGGCCAGGAAGAAGCCCGACGAGGCACGGGCCGTCATCCAGATCGGCATCGTCATCGGCGGCGCCGACGGCGACTTCGACAAGACGGAACAGGCCGTGGTCCGCGAAGCCTGCTTCGCCCTCGACCTGCCGCCGCCCGATTACCCCCTCGCCCGGTAGCGCGGCCCCACCCGTTCTACCGGTCGGACAGCCGCGGGGGGGTGGCCGTCGGCCCCCGCCCCGCGGTCGTACGTCCAGGTCTCCCGGCGTCCTCGGTCAGCTCTTTCCGCGCCGCTCGGCGGGGTCGGTCCTGAACGCCCATGCCATCTCGGGCTCCAGCGCGAAGCGGAAGAGCCGCTGGACCGGGGGCGTACAGAGCAGCGTGACGACCACGCCCGCGAGGACCGTGACGAACACCGCGCCGATGGGCTGGTGCGGCCAGTCGGCGTCGTACCAGTCCCAGGTGCTCGCGCTCTGGGCGAGGAATCCGTGCAGCAGATAGCCGCAGAGCGTGCCGGCTCCCAGCACCGTGAACCACATACGGCGGCTGGGGACCCAGGCGAAGAAGCACGCGGTCAGTACGAGGGAGCAGCCGAAGAGGGCGAGCGTCATCAGGATCCCGCTCCACCAGGGCGCGCCCAGTTCCCGCGCGCTGTCGCGGTGGAAGAACCACGCCATGTTCATCCGCGTGACGGCCCAGTACGCGAAGACGACCGTGGCGGCGAAGACCGGAACGGCCAGGACGCGCACTTCCTTGCGGCGGACGAGCTGAAAGTGTTCGGGCTTGAGCCGCAGGCCGAGCACGAAGAACGGCAGGAACTGCAGGACCCGCTGGAGATCGAGGTCGTCGCCGATGTCCGGTGAGGTGGTGGCGAGCATGGCGATCACCAGCGCGACCGGCACGGGCCACCGCACCAGACGCCAGATCGGCGCCGTCATCCGCCAGACGAAGAGGGCGAGCAGGAACCAGGTCAGATACCAGGGGTCGAGCAGGGTGATCTCCATGGACGGATCGTCCGCGGCCCATCGGTGGAAGAGGCTGTAGGCGACCTCGAACACGATGTACGGCACGGCGATGCCGGTGATCAGCCGGCGCACCCGGTCGGGCCGGAAGTCGAAGCTACGCGAGAAGTAGCCGGAGATGATGATGAACGCCGGCATGTGGAAGGTGTAGACGACGATGTAGAGCGCCGAGACCGCCCGGCTGCCGTCCCGCAGCGGCTCCCACGCGTGTCCCATCGCGACCAGCACGATCGCCAGGAACTTGGCGTTGTCGAAGAACGCGTCCCGCTTCTTGGCCGGTGGAGCGGCCGGCACGGCTTCCGCCGGTTTCGCGGTCGCCGTGGCCCGTACCGATTGATCAGTGAGCTGCGTCACAGGGCCTCCCAGAGGGAACCCGGATCCGCGAACACGCCTCTTACAGAAAATGTGGGGGGAAATCGTGGGGCGAACATTCAAGGCACCCTAACCAGGGCTGCCGCCGCCTCTCCACCTGGGCGGCGCGGATCGGGCGGCCCCTACCGAGCCGTCACACACTCGCCACACGGCCTCCTTCCGGCCACATCCCCGCAGTCCTTGACGAGGTCCGCCGCGAGTCAGGCTTTGAGGAGATCCGCGGCGAGCTGATCGATCCGCGTCCGCCAGGCGGCCAGGGCCGCGTCCACGTCGACGCCTTCGGGACCTGTCTGGGTCAGCACCAGCCGCGCCCCGTGCCCCGTCCCCTCCCCCAGCTCCCAGGTGACCGACCCCGCGGGCTCCCAGGTGTAGGTGAGCGACTTAGGCGCCCGAACCTCCGTGACATGGCCCGCCGGGACGTTCCCGGCGGTGAACCCGGCGGGGACGGGCAGGCCCGCCGCCGGCTCGATGCCGGCCGACAGGACGTCCCAGACGGTCGCGGCAGGCCGCACCAGCTGACGTTCCAGCCGGATCCGCGCACCGCCGGCGTCACCCCCGGCGGGCTCGGCGGTGCCATGGCCGAGGCCGAACCGCCGTACGTACGTCTCGTGCAGCTCGCCCGTGTCACGGCCGACGGCGACCGGGCCGCCGGCGAGCAGTTGGGCCAGGGCGGTGATGCAGAGGTGCCAGCCGGAGGCGAAGCTCGCCGCGCCCTGGAGATCGTCGAAGGTGTGCACGAGCGTGAGCAGCGAGCCCTCGCCGTCGGGCGTGATGGACCAGCTCAGATGGTCGGCACCCCAGGTGAACGCGAAGAGGCGGGGCTCGTCGACATCCGTGACGGTGCCGGTCATGCCCGGCCCGCTGACGCCGGGGAAGTGGAAGCCCATCGCGCCGCCGGGGGTGAGGTCGACGGTCACCTCGGAGGGGAACCACTGGGCGAGAGCGGCGGGTTCGGTGAGCGCGGCCCAGACCCTCTCGGGAGGGTGCGGGAGCCTGCGCTCCATCCGCAGGGCGGTCCGGCCGTCAGCGGCCGTCGTCAGCGTGTCGTCCTGCGAGATGTCGTGCCGGGTGTGGTCGTACGGGGTGCCGTCGTGCGGGTTCGTATTCATGAGGGGCGTCCTCCATCGCGTCGAGACCTGCCGGACCCCGACGGGCCGGCGTCGCGCAGTACCCGCAGATGCTGGCATATGACCGCATGGCGATGAACTTTCCATCCCGGCGCGGTGTCATGAAATTTCCGCCATACGCGGTGGTGATTACGCTCCGAATCTGGCCGGATCCGCGTCGTGACAGGACGTCAGTAAAGGCTTCATAGTTGGAAGTTCGGGCATTCCAGGGTCGTTTTCCACTCCCCCGGGAAATCGCTCCGCCACGGCGCCCGACGGTACCCGCGCAACGTCCCTGCAAAAGCACTGCGGCCCAGGCCATCAGGCCCACAGAACGGCGCAAGGAGAGCGGCCGTGCATGACGAATTCCTATGCCATGTCACCGCGTACGGAATCTGCGGTGGACAGCGTATCGGCGTTCCGCTGGGAACATATCGCGCTCCCACTCTGGCACTTGCACTGTGGTGGTTGCGGGATCGCGCGACCTGGATCGCGGAACGGCTCGATCCCAGCCCGGAAAACGAACATTTTCCGGCCGCCGCGCTCACTCCGGTGGCGCGGAGCGTGCCGGACGTACCGACGACACTCCGGACCTGGCGGGACGACACCGCCCATCAGGACATGGTCGCCGAGCATTTGGCGGCCGGGCGTCTCATCCGTGTCGCCACCCGCGACGACACCACGGAATACGAGTTGCTGGCGGAATCGGTGGACGCGCTGCGTATGGACCGCGCGCTGCCGGCTCTGATCACACCGGAAGCCCAGCCGGAGCCGCTTCGCCCAGAACGCCCACTGGTCGCTTCCACGCCGGCCTCCGCCCACGAGTACCGAAGACTCGGCGGTGGTCCGGGCCGGAGGATCGGGGGTGATGATTCCTTCGGGGACACCCTGGAGTTCGGCCGAGTATCCCGGTGAAGGGCGAATGACGGGGGAATCCCGGGTTATCGGCGACGGCGGCGCCGGTCAGTGCCCGGGATTCTCTCCCTGCGCGACCTCGATATGGGTGTGCAGGTCGCTCGCCGCCCCCACGGCCGAGACGCCGGACAGCGTCAGGCACACGAGCAGGGCGCCCGCGACGAGGCGGCGGGTCGGGGGCGTGAGCGCGGGCCGGCCGCTCGCGCCGGTGCCGAGCAGCGCGGCTACCCGCCGGGGCACGGGGCCCGCGGTCGCCGCGAGTACGGTCCGGGGCCTGACCGACCCGGACAGACCCGGCACACCGCGGGCGGCCAGCGCGGCGCGCCCGATCGCGCGGGCGGCGAGACGCCGGTCGCCGACGGCCGCCGCGGCGGCCTCGTCCGCGGCGCGCTCCAGCGCGTAGCCGAGCGGCTCACGCAGCGCGCGCAGGGCGGGGTGGCAGAGCGCGGCCAGTTCCGCCGCCGCGAGCAGGACATGGTGACGGCCACGGAGATGGGCGCGCTCATGGGCGAACAGCGCCTCGCGCTCGGGCGGTTCCAGGGCGCGCAGCATGCCCGTGGTGACGACGATCCGGCCCGGGCGCCCCGGCAGCGCGTACGCGTCGGGCCGGTCGTCCCGCACCACCGCCAGCTCGTCGTCCGTACCGCCGGTGACGGTCCTGGCCCGGCGCAGCTCCGCCCGGTCGCGCCGCGCGGCGGCGGTGAGGGCCGCCGTACGCCAGACCAGCAGAGCCCCGGCGACGAGCGCGAGCGCGATGGTCACGGGAGGCGGTCCGGCCGTCAGCGGCTCGGCGAGTTCACCGAGGACGGCGACGGCGGGAAGATACGACGCGCCCGGCACGACCAGCAGCACCAGGGCCGCCGAACTGCTGACGGCCAGGACCAGCGCGGCGGCGGTGAGCAGCCAGGCCGCGCGGCGCGGCGGGAGAACGGCGGCGACCCGGCAGGCGACGGGCGCCGTGAGGAACGGCATCAGCAGCGGGATCAGTACGAGGTAGGTCATCCGGCCTCTCCGCCGTCCAGCAGGGAGCGCAGCATTCGCTCGTCCTCGTCGTTGAGCTGGGAGACGAAGCGGGCGAGCACCGCGCTGCGGTCCTCGTCCTTCGCCAGCTCGGAGTGCATACGGCGGGCGGTCAGTCCGGGGGCGTCCTCGGTCGGGGAGTACGCGTAGCCGCGCCCCGATCGGATGCGCGTGACACTGCCCTTCTCGTACAGCCGCGACAGAATCGTGGTGACGGTGGTGCGGGCGAGCGATCCACCCAGCGCTTCCTGTACGCGTCCGGGCGTGAGCGGCTCCTCGGCCGCCCACAGCGCGGCGAGCACACCGGCTTCCAGCTCCCCCGCCGGCCGCCGTTCCGCGCCGTCGTCGCCCATGGGAACGCTCCTCCCGTTCTCTTCGTCTACAGTGAAGTAGACCGTCTACAGAACTGTAGTCAATCAGATCGTCAGCGGGACACCTCTGTCCATCCTCCGTCCACCATTATGGGAGCAGCCCTTCAATGGACGTATCCGCCCTCGCGACGATGCCGCAGGCAGTGAACCTTCTCGACGCGGGATCACTGCTCTCCGCGTTCGGCGCCCTCGGCATCGCCTTCGTCCTCTTCGCCGAGACCGGCCTCCTCGTCGGCTTCTTCCTCCCCGGGGACTCGCTGCTCTTCACCGCGGGGCTGCTCTGCGTCTCCGGCGCGGACGGGACCGCGCGTCTCTCGCTCCCGCAGGTCCTGATCGCCTCCGTCCTCGGAGCGCTGCTGGGCGCGCAGACCGGCTACTGGATCGGCCGACGGGGCGGCCGGGCGCTGCTGGCGCGCAGCCGCGCCCGCAAGCTCCACGAGGGAGCGGCCCGCGCGGAGCAACTGCTCGACCGGTACGGCCACGCGAAGGCCATCGTGCTCGCCCGCTTCGTACCGGTCGTACGCACCGTGCTGAACCCGCTGGCCGGCGCCCTGAACGTGCCCGCACGCCTCTTCACGCTCTGGCAGGTCCTCGGCGGCGCGGTCTGGACCGTCGGTCTCGTTCTCGCCGGATACGCGCTCGGCTCGTCCGTACCCAACGTCGACCGTTATCTGCTGCCCATCGTCGCGGTGATCGTGATCATCTCGCTCATTCCGCTGGCCCTGGAGGTACTGCGCTCGCGCCGGGCGGGCACGCCCCCGGCCGGGACCGGAGCCGCTGGGACCGGAGTTGCTGGATCCGTTTCCGAGTCCCCCGAGGAGGCGCGTTGACGGCGAGCACGTGGGCGGGGACGGCGTCCGCGTCCGAGGACCGGTGGTTCGACGAGGGCCTGTACAGGTCCGTGACCGGCCAGGCGAACCACTCGCCCGGCTGGCTGGACACCGCCGTCTCCCTCTGGTCCACGTACGGTCTGGTCTTCTTCGGCGCGCTCCTGCTGGCCGCGTGGTGGCGCGCCCGGCCGACGGCCGGGGCCCCGCGGCTCTCGGCGCGGCCCGTCATGGCGCTCGCCGCGCCACTCGCGCTGGTCCTGGCGTACATCGCCGGTCTGGCCCTCAAGGCGGTGATGCGGGAGCAGCGGCCCTGCCAGACGCTGCACACGATCACCATCGAGGCGTGCCCTCCGCTGGGCGACTGGTCGCTGCCGAGCAACCACGCCGCGATCGCGGCGGCGGCGGCCGTCGCGCTGCTGTTCGTCGACCGCGCGCTCGCGGCCGTCGCGGTCCCGGCCGCGCTGCTGATGGCCGGATCACGGGTCTGGGTCGGGGCGCACTACCCGCACGACGTCGTCCTCGGGCTGCTGGTCGGAGCGGTGGTGGCCTGGGCGCTGATGAGTCTCGCGCGACGCACCGCTCCGCTGGCCGAACGGCTCCAAGACACCCCGCTGCGCCCGCTGGTGGCCCGCCGGTGAGCCGTACGGCACCGCCGGTCCGCAGAGCCGTCCGCACGGCGCCGCTGATCATCACCGCGCTGTGCGCCGCCGCCTTCGCCCTGTTGGCCGTGCTCGCGACCGGCCATGGTGGCGCCCCCTTCCCGCTGGACAGGGACGCGCTCGACTGGTCGGTGAGGCACCGCTCGTCCCCCGCGGGCATCACGGCGGCGCGTGCCGTAACGGCGAGCGGCACCGGACCGTACCCCTATCTCTGCGCCGTCGTGGCCGGGCTGCTCGCCGGCCGCGACCAGCGACACCGGCTGCTCGCGGCGGCCGGCGCGCTGGTGTTCCTCCTCGCGGGGCAGGCCGGCCGCTACGGCCTCCTGGCGGCGGGGGCCCGTCCCCGGCCGCCGATGGCGGACTGGCTGACCCATGCCTCGGGTTTCGCGTTCCCCTCCGGGCACACCACCACGTCGGCGCTCGCGGCGGGTCTGCTGATCTGGGGCCTCGTCCGCTTCGGCCGCGGATCCCACGCGATCCCCGGATGGCTGAGAGGGGTGCTCATCGCGCTCCTCGTCTGCTGGGCCGTCGCCGTGGGGCTGAGCCGGATCTATCTCGGGGTGCACTGGGCGACGGATGTCGTGGGCGGATGGCTCTACGCCGCCACCTGGCTCGGCCTGGGCGCGTCCTTCATCCCCGCCCGGCGGCCGCTCCCGCGGGCGCCTACCCGCAAGCGCTCGCCATAACGGCCGATGAGTCCCGGGCCCCGTGAGCGTCTACCTCTTCGACAGCCCGTATCGAGAAAGGACGGCCGTCATGTTCGGCAACAGCGGAGCGTTCAGCGGATTCGCCGTGGACGACATCGAGAAGGCAAGGCATTTCTACGGAAAGACGCTGGGACTGAAGGTCGAAGAGGAGCACGGCCTGCTGCGTCTGCGTCTCGCGGGCGGCGCCGCCGTGCTCGTCTACCCGAAGCCCGGTCACACACCCGCGTCGTTCACGATTCTCAACTTCCCGGTGGACGACATCGACGCGGCGGTGGACGAACTGGGCCGCCGGGGCGTGAGCTTCGAGCGCTACCCCGGTATGGAAGCGGACGCGAAGGGCATCTTCCGGGGCGGCGGCCCGTACATCGCGTGGTTCACGGACCCGGCGGGGAACATCCTGTCCGTCCTCCAGGACCGTTAGGACCTGTCCGGAGAACCGCTCTCAGAGCGCGCGGTGCATGATGTGCAGCCCGACATAGCCGTGCGCCGGGTGCAGGAAGCCCTCCGGGAGCGTGCCCAGGACGTCGAAGCCGAGCGACCGGTACAGCTTCACCGCGTGCGCGTTGGTCTCGACAACGGCGTTGAATTGCATCGCGCGGTACCCCGCCGCACGGGCCCAGTCCATCGTGTACGTACAGAGCGCCCTGCCCACCCCGCGCCCCGCGTGCGCCGGGTCGACCATGTAGCTCGCGCTCGCGATGTGCGAGCCGTTGCCCATGTGGTTCCGGTTCATCTTCGCCGTGCCCAGGACCGTACCCGCGTCATCCACGGCGACGACGGTACGGTTCGGGGGCGCGACGAGCCACATGTCTCGCCCGTCGCTCTCACCGAGCCCGAGGGGGTAGGTGAAGGTCTCGCCGTCGGCGACGATCCGGTGGAAGAACGGCCAGATGGCGGCCCAGTCCTCGGTGGTGGCTTCCCTGATCAGCATGCGGCCAGGATGCCCGTACGCCCCGCGCACCCACCAGCGCTTTTCCCGCTCACACCTCGGTGGCGGCCACGGCCGACCGGAGTGGGGCGCCCGCGTCGTGCAGGCTTCTGAGCGCCTGGCGGTAGGAGGTGAGGAGGCTCGTCTCCAGATAGTCGATCCCGAGCTCCTGGCAGTAGCGCCGGACGACTGGCTGCGCCCTGCGCAGATGCGGCGTCGGCATGCTCGGGAAGAGGTGGTGCTCGATCTGGTAGTTGAGCCCGCCCAGCGCGAGATCGGTGAACCAGCCGCCGCGCACATTGCGCGAGGTGAGGACCTGGCGCCGGAGGAAGTCGGGGCGGTCGTCACCGGTCAGGGTGGGCATGCCCTTGTGATTGGGGGCGAAGATCGAGCCCAGGTAGAGGCCGAACAGGCACTGGTGGACGGCGAGGAAGGCCACCGCCTTGCCCGGCGGCAGGACCACGAACAGCGCGCCGAGATAGAGCGCGAAGTGGGTGAAGAGCAGTAGGCCCTCCCGGCGCCGCTGTTTCAGCGAACGGTCCGCAAGCGCCCGCACCCCGGCCACATGGAGGTTGATGCCCTCCAGCGCGAGGAGCGGGAAGAACAGATAGGCCTGTGAGCCGCCGATCAGCCGGGGCAGCCCCTTGGCCGCGCGCGCCTGACCGCGGGTCCACACCAGTACGTCGGGTTCGACGTCCGGATCCAGCTCCACGTGGTTCGGATTGGCGTGGTGCCGGGAGTGCTTGTCCTGCCACCAGCCGTATCCCATGCCGATACCGAGGTTCCCGGCGATCCGGCCGGCCCAGGCGCTGGACCGGCGCAGCCGGAACACCTGGCGATGGCCCACGTCATGCGCGACGAGAGCGACCTGTCCGAAGACGACGGCGAGGAACGCGGCGACGGCGAGCGTCCACCAGCTGTCGCCGAGGAGGGCGAAGGCCGCCCACCCGGCCGCGTAGAGCACGGCGATGAGTGACATCCGCACCAGGTAGTACCCGGGCCGCCGACGCATCAGGCCGGCCGCGGTGATTTTCCTGGACAGGCAGGCGAAATCACTGCCGGCTTCCCGCCGCTTTTCGAGCACCGCGGGTTCACCTGAGGGATGGATCGGCATTCAGCCACGCCTTTCGGGTCGCCCACGACCGTCTTGAGCCGGCTGTGTTGATCGCCTACACCGACCGGAATGTTTTTCGAGTGTAACCGTCCGCCACCCCGAACGGCGGATACGGGCGCGGTCGGCATCGGTCCGATGCCCCGGCCGGGTACTGTCCTGGAAATACGGATAAGCAGAGGATAAGCGGAGGAGAGGCGAGTCGCTCGTGTTCGAAGCTGAGGACATCCGGGAGTACCGCGGCCACGATGTGGTCGATGGCGAAAAGCGGAAGATCGGCTCGCTGGAAGCCATCTATGTCGACACCGCCACGGACCTCCCGTCGTTCGCCACGGTCACGATCGGTCTGCCCACCAAACGGCGGCTCGTCTTTGTGCCGCTGGCCGAGGCCACCGTCGGGCCGAATTATCTGAAGATCCCGTGGGACCGGAAACTCGCCAAGGACGCCCCGTCGATCGATACCGACGGAGAACTGCTCGCCGAGGACGAACCGCGGATCTTCTCTCACTACGGACTGCCCTACTCGACCGGCGCGCAGGGCGAGCGCCGGCTCGGCCGCCGCTGAAAAAGCGGCGCGGGGCGCGGTGTGTGTACCGCGCCGCGCGCCGCCGGGGCCGCGCGGGGATCAGGCGAGGTTTTTCTCGATATTCGCCGGATACGGGGCATGAAGTGGTCGCGAATTCCGTCTGAGGCGGTCGAGAAAAGATCGACGGTATGCCCCTTGTGTCGAAATACTTGACGTGGTCCACATGGGTGAAGCCGGAGCGCCGGCGCGCTCGTGCCCTCGACGGGCTCGTGCCTCCGGCGGGCTCGTGCCCTCGGCCTCTTCAGTCCGCCTGCCGCCGAGGAGTGGCAAGACGCTCCGTCGGTCCCCCGAAGGGCAGGAACAGCGACCGGGCGGCGAGCAGCCACTCGTCCCCGACCTTGCGGAAGGTGTCCTCGTAATGGCCGACATTCGCCGGTGGCCGTGTCGGGACGATGCCCCCGGTATAGCCGTCGACCCTGTACGTGGCGAAGTACGAGGTGGCCGTGGCCGTGTTCGCTGAGTCCACGGTGACCAGGACGTTCGTACTCATACGACGCGACAGCCGGTCCGCGGGCCGGGAGCCGAAGTAGGCGCGGAGCGCGTCGCGTCCCTCCACCCGGCGGCTGTCATGAGCCCACTCCCAGACTCCGTCGGGCGTGAACAGGTCCGCGACCGTGCCCGGTTCCCCGAGATCGAGCCGGCGGACGAACTCGGTGATCAGACGTTCGCAGGCCCGCTCCGCGAGCAGACGTTCCAGGGGACCGAAGGGTTCCGTGATCATCTCCATCTCCCCTTCCTAACAGTCAACGCCCCGTCGGCGCCCGTCGTTTTCGGCGCGTACGGCGCCCGGCGCCCGGCCGGGCCGAGGTGGCCGAAACTCGACGATCATTCATCCAATTGGTCTGGACCACATAGGCGGTGACCGCTAGGGTCCCTGCCAGCCGACACCCCGTACCGAGCACCCCCGACCGGCCTCACCTGCCCCGCTCCCCCCTGTCGGCTCCGTACCGAGGACCGAAGTAGCGTGATCGATATCGTTGTCGTACTCCGGGCCGAGGACGCCGTCCTCGACTTCCTGTCCGTACTCACCGACGACGGCGGTGGCGAGACCCGGGTGATCCTCGCCGATCGCGCCGAGACGCTGATCCTCGGCGCGGGCATGGAAGCGCCGGAACGCCTCGCCCTGATCGCGTCCCATGTCGGGCTCGTGACGGACGACATCACCTCACCGGGGCCCGAGGTGGTCGCCACCCTCCTGCGACAGGCGGCCGCCGGAGGGCCCTTCCGGATCTGGACGCACTCCCCCGCGGACAACCGGCGCAGTCGCGGGCGTCTCGGCCGTGACACCGCCCTCGCCCGCGACGCCGACGCCCACGCCGAAGACTCCGACGCCGACCTCACGAGGGCCGAGTTGCGGCACGCCGTCGGATTCTCGCCGTACCTTCAGGTCCTCAGCGATCTCGACCGTCCGCTGGGGCGGGAACACATCGCCGCCAAGCTGGACTTCGTCAATGGCTCGTGCGGACATCTGCTGGCCGAGGCCGACCCCGAGTTCGTCGTACAGACACCGCGTGTCCCCGCCATCGAGCGCTTCTTCGACACCGACCCCGATCAGCGTGAACGGCTCTTCGCGCTGCTCGCCAGCCTGGACGACGAGGCGGCGTCCGTGGTGGATCCCTGGGAGTTCGGCAGTTCGCCGTACGAGGAACGACGGCTGGACGCCACCGCGGCCTGGGTACGGGAGCGATGCGCCGACGTCGGCTCCGGCTCCGGCTCCGGCTCCGGCGGCACGCTGGTGGAGGTGGGGGCCTGCGAGGGGGCGCTGACCCACCGGCTCGCCACCGCCGGCTTCACCGTACGGGCCACCGAACCCAACGCGGCGTTCCGGTCCCGGCTCGCCGCAGCGCTCGCCGGGACCGACGCGGTCACCGTGGACGGCGCCGGCCTCGCGGAGCTGGCCAAGGAAGACGCGCCCCGCGCCACCGCGCACCTGCTGATCGAAATGCTCTACTACGGCCAGGATCTGGCGCTCCTCGACGATCTGGCCACGGATCTCGTCTTCGTCGCCCTCGAACCCGACGCGCTGGCCTCACGCGTACGCCCCTGGCTGGAGCGGTCCGCCACCTGGCGGGCGGACGAGGAGACCGTTCTCGTGCCCCCGCAACTGGAGACCGTCTGCGCGGGACGCGCCTATCTGAGCAAGCGCGGCAGCGTGGGGCTGCTCCTGCGGCGCACGAACGGCTGACCGCCCGGGGAGACCGGAGACCGGAGATGTGCGACATGTACGACCGTTGTGTCGGGCTGGGCTACCACTGTGAGTCCACCCATCAGATCCGCCGGATCACCGGCGATGACCGCGCGCACTTCTTCGACTGGCTCGATCTCGACTTCGAGTCCGTCGTGGAGACGATCGCCGGTGACTTCGCCGGCATACTGCGGCCCGGGATGGTCGAACCGTTCAGTGACGGTCTCTGCGCGCTGGACCGGGGCTCCGACATCCGCTTCTTCCACGACTTCCACCCCACGTCGGGCAGCACGCTCACGCGGTCCGACATCGACCGGCAACTCGACAGCGTGCGCGCCAAGTTCCGGGCGCTGGCCGACCGCTGGCGTACGCTCGCGCGATCGTCCGCGTATGTGCTGTACGTCCACCACGACGCCTTCGACGAACTCAGCGCGGCCGATCTGCGCCGGCTGCGGCTGGTCATCGCGACGGCGTATCCGCGCCACCGGTTCGATCTGCTCTGGCTGCGCCGTACCCCGCCGCCGGACGGCGGCGCTCTCGGCCCCGGGATCAGCTGGGGCACGGTCGCGACCGCCCCCGGGCGGTGGGAGGGCGACGACGCCGAGTGGGACGCCGCCTTCCGCGATGTGCGCTTCGCCACGCACCCGCCCCCGCCCCCGCCCCCGCCCTCGCCCTCGCCCTCGACGGAGCCATCCGTATCGCCAGGCGCCTCCCCCACACCCTCACCATCGGTCACCGACAGGAGCACGTCCGTATGACACCGCCCCCGCCCTCCACCGTGATCCTCTCTCCGCACTTCGACGACGCCGCGCTGTCACTCGCCGGTCTGATCCCCGCGCTCGACTCGCCCGTCACCGTCGTGACCGTGTACGGCGGCGCGCCGTGTCCCGGACAGGGGGTCTCCTGGTGGGACAGCACCTGCGGCTTCTCATCCGGCGGCGAGGCGCATCTCGCCCGGGTGGCGGAAGACACCCGGGCCTGTGCGCTGCTCGGTGTCGAGCGGGTCGTCCTGGGACATCCCGACGGTCCCTACGGGGACGGCGGCCCGCTCCATGAGATCGACACGTATCTCGCCGACCTCGCCCCCGACACGCGGCTGCTGATTCCCCTGGGCACCAATCAGGCCGATCACGCGAAGGTACGCGACCGTGCGCTGCGGGTCCTCGGCGAACTCGGCAGGCCGCTCCCCCACGTCTACGCCGACCTTCCCTATACGGGACATCTCAAGGAGTGGGGCAGCGCGGAGACCGACACGGCCCTCGCCGGGGACGAGCACTACGGCGTCGCCTATCGGGAGATCGCGAGCCGCTACCGGATACGGACCGTTCACGATCTGGCGCTGTCCGACGAGCAGTGGGCGGCCAAGCGCGCGGTGGTGCTCTGTTACGCCTCGCAGCTGGCGCCGCTGGCCATCGACCACGGGAGCGTGATGGCCCGGGGCGGTCCGCTGCGCGCCGAACGCGTCTGGTCGCTGGCGGACGCCGGATCCCCGGGAGAACCCGGGTAGGAAGCGCTTCGCTCCGTCCCGTCCGCGGCTTGCCCGCGCGGGCGGGGCCGGACGGGGCTCGCGGCACCCATCCGGGGGCCGTGCACGGGTGCGGCGCCCTCGGCGGGTAGTAGACGACCTATGACCCGCAAGCGTTTCGGTGCGACGGAGCACAGACACCGGTTCCAGAGCCTGTATCGCTCGATCGCCATGTCTGCCGCCGTGCTCGCCTGGAACCGCGGCCGTGAAATGGAGCTGATACACCGGGCGATGAGCTTCGCCGCGCTCGGATTTCTCACTCTCGTGCCTCTGCTGATCCTCGTCGCCGCGGCCGATCCGGCGAGCGGTCAGGGGTTCGCCCGCTGGCTGGGGCAGGGGCTGGGGGTGTCGTCCACCGCACAGGCGGAGATCCAGCAGTTGTTCGGCAGACCGGGTCAGGCGTTGCAGCGTACGACGGCGTTCGGGCTCGCCGCGCTCGCCGTGTTCGGGCTGACGTTCGGATCCGCCGTACAGACCGGTTACGAGCGGGTCTGGGAGCTGCCGACGGCGCGCTGGCACACGATGTGGCGCCATGTCCTGTGGCTGGCGGTGCTCGTCTTCTTCCTCCTGGCCTTCGTCAACACACCCGTCACTTCCGAGTCCGTCGTCGAGATCGTCTTCGCCACCCTGGGCGATGTGATCGGGACGTGCCTCTTCTTCTGGTGGTCGCAACGGGTGCTCCTGGCCGGTCGCGTCCGCTGGCAGGCGCTCCTGCCGGGCGCCATCGCGACCGCGCTGGGGCTGCTCGGACTGCGGGTGTTCTCGCGCGTCGTCTTCTCCCCGCTGATCGCCGCGAACGCGGTCACCTATGGCCCGTTCGGAACGGTTCTGGTCATCCAGTCCTGGCTGGTCGGCGTCGGCTTCGTCGTCTACGGCGGCGCGCTGGTGGGCCGTCTCTTCCATGAACACCGCACACACCGGCGGATCCAGAGGTGTATCGACGCGTACGAGGAGACTCATCGCGGCGACGGCCCGGACCGGCCCGGCGAAGCCGGCGGCTCCTGAGCGGCGCGCTCCTCGTTCTCCGCGCCCGCTTCGCTTTCCTCCCGGACGCCTCACGCACCGGTACGGTGATCATTCCCGCGCGAGCCGACGAGGTCTCCGCACCCCGTCCTCGCAGGAGATCCGGTCCCCGTGTCGTCCCCACGCTTCCTGGGAGCGGCCGGGGTGCTCGGGGCCGTGCTCACCCTGACGGGTACGACCTGGGGACGCCGCGTGGCCGATCGCTGAGACAACGCGAGTGCGCCGGCCGCGGAGAGCGCCCGATGGGCGTGCCGTACGAAAGACGGCACGCCCGGCTCATGACCGTCAGAGGTCGAACTCGCTCGGCGCGATGCCGACCGCGAAACAGGCCTCGCGGACGACCGCGCGCTCGCTCTCGTCGAAGTCGCCGTCGGCGCCGCCGATGACGATGCCGATCTGGATGACCGCGCGCGCCTCGGTGGGCTTCTTGGCGACCTTGCCGATGGTCTGCAGCACGCCGACCTTGCCGAAGTCGAAGTCGGCGGTCAGCTTCTGGCAGTAGTCGTTGAAGCGCGTCTGCAGGTCGCTCGCGGGGAAGTTCTGCAGTACGTCGTTGGTCATGATCAGCGAGGCGACGCGCTGGCGCTCGGACGGGTCGATGGACCCGTCGGCCGCCGCGACCAGGGCGCACATCGCCATGCTGGCGTCACGGAAGGCGCCGCTCTTGAGGTCGTTCTTCTTCGCGTTCAGCTGCGTCTGCATCGACGCGGCGGAATCCTTGATGCGGTCCCACAGGGCCACGTGGAGTCTCCTGGATCGTGAGTGGCGGGGTGATGGTGATGGATGCCGGACGGGACGTCCGGGGCACAGCGGCTACAGGTGGGGGACGACGGCCGGCATGAGGTCCTGGAACGTCCGTCCCTCGGCGGGGGTGCCGATGGCGGACATCTGCCAGCCACCGCCGGAGCGGTACACCTTGGCCATGATCTGCGCGGTGTGCTTGCCGCCGCCGGTGAGTGTGTAGCGCGCCAGTTCCTGGCCGTTGGTCTCGTCGACCAGTCGGCAGAAGGCGTTGTCGACCTCTTCGAAGGTCTGGCCGGTGAAGGAGTTGACGGTGAAGACGATCTGGTCGACATGGACGGGGACGCGCTGGAGGTCCACGACGATCGACTCGTCGTCACCGCCCTGTCCCGCGCCGCCGACGCGGTTGTCGCCGGTGTGCCGCACCGAACCGTCATCGCTGGTCAGATGCTGGAAGAAGACGACATCGACGGCCTCCTTCCCGGCGAAGAGCAGCGCCGACGCGTCCAGGTCGATCTCGCGGGCGGTCATACGGGCGAAGAAGCCCTTGCGGGCCGCCTGCCAGCCCAGACCCATGCGGACGACGGTGAGTTCACCTCCGCCGGACTTGGTCAGGCTGATCTGCTGGCCCTTGGCAAGGTTGACGCTCATCGTTCGCTCCTGGGGGCGTGGGGGTCGGACGCGCGGGTCGCGGTACGGCGGATACGGGTACGGGCGGTCAGACGTTGACGCCGTAGTCGGAGGCGATACCGGCGAGGCCGGAGGCGTATCCCTGGCCGATGGCGCGGAACTTCCACTCCGCCCCGTTGCGGTACAGCTCACCGAAGACCATCGCGGTCTCGGTCGAGGCGTCCTCGCTCAGGTCGTAGCGCGCCAGCTCGGCGCCGCCCGCCTGGTTGAGCACCCGGATGTACGCGTTGCGTACCTGTCCGAAGGACTGACCGCGGGACTCCGCGTCATGGATCGACACCGGAAAGACGATCTTGGTGACATCGGCGGGCACGGCGGCCAGATTGACCTTGACCGTCTCGTCGTCGCCCTCGCCCTCACCGGTGAGGTTGTCCCCGGTGTGCTCGACCGAACCGTCCGGACTGGTCAGGTTGTTGTAGAAGACGAAGTGCCGGTCGGAGGCGACCTTGCCGGAGCCGTCGACCAGCAGGGCGCTGGCGTCCAGATCGTGATCGGCGCCGGTGGTGGTCCGTACGTCCCAGCCGAGGCCGACCAGCACGGCGGTCAGACCGGGAGCCTCCTTGCTCAGCGAGACGTTGCCGCCCTTGGCGAGGCTCACACCCATATTGCTTCCCTTCTTCCGTCCCGGAACCGGGCACGTTCCGTCCCGGTACCCGGCGCGCCGGACGTCCCGGCGCGACGCTGTGCCGTGTGGCTGTGGCACGATCGTAAATCTACAACACTGTAGAAGTTGGCTGCCGCAAAGGTGCGCCTCGAAGAGAAGGTGCGCCGCGAAAAGCTGGCTAAGATGCCCCGGCCCCAGGGCGGCTGGGGCGGCGGTGCGGGAGGAGGCCATTTCGTGGTCGGGAACGTCGGGAACATCGGGAACGTCGGGAACGGGGACGACCGGGACCAGACGTCCCGTACCAACAGACGCGGCCAGGGCCAGCTGGAGGCCCAGGTGCTGGCCGTGCTGGGTTCGGCGACCCGCCCCGTGGCGGCGACCTGGGTGCAGGAACGGCTCGACGGCGAGCTGGCGTACACCACCGTGATCACCATCCTCACGCGGCTCCTCGGCAAGCAGGCCGTGACCCGCAGCCGTTCGGGGCGCTCCTTCCTGTGGACGCCGGTGGCGGACGAGGCGGGCCTCACGGCCCTGCGGATGCGGCGTCTGCTCGATGAGCGTGACGACCGCGACGCGGTGCTCTCCAGTTTTGTGTCGGCGCTCTCACCCCATGACGAGCGGGTGCTGCGCTCACTGCTCAGGGACACCGGCCCCGAAGCCCGGCCCGAACCCGGCCCCGAGAACTGACCCATGGGCGTCTTCGTCTTCCTGCCGCTCGTCCTGCCGCTTACCGCGCTGCCGATCGCGCGGCTGGCCGAGCACCATCTGCATCCGCGCAGCGCGGCGGTGTTCCTGACCTCGGTCGCCGTCGTACTGGCGGCGTGCAGCACGTTCTGTCTGGGCCTGCTCGTGGTCGTCGGCACCGCGCGGCTGCCCGGGAATCCGCTCCCGGACAGCTGGTCCGATCCCGAGGTACGGGCGGCCGTGCCGTATGACGAGGTCGCGGGCAAGGCGGCCATCGTCGCGCTGACCTTTGTCGTCGTGGCGTGTTCACTGACCGTACGGCGCCATCTGCGCTTCCGCTTCCGCGCGCACCGGGCGCTGGCCGGGCTCCGGTCGCGCACCGGCCTCGGCTCCGGCTCCATCTCCGGCTCCAGCGCCCTCTCCGGCTTCGGCTCCGAGGTGGCCGTCCTGGACGACGAGGAGCCCTACGCGTACGCGCTGCCCGGCTCCCCCGGGCGGATCATCGTCTCCACGGGGATGCTGTCCTGCCTGGACGAGGCGGAGTGGCGGGCGCTGCTCGCCCATGAGCGCGCCCATCTGGCCGGACGGCACCACCGGCTGCTGCTCGCCGTTCAGCTGGCCGGCCGCGCCAACCCCTTCCTCCGGCCGCTGCGGGCCGCGGTGATGTACAGCACGGAGCGCTGGGCGGACGAGGAGGCGGCGCGGGTCACCGGCGACCGGCGGATCACGGCGCGCGCGGTGGGCAAGGCCGCGCTGTTCTCGCGCCGGGTAGCGGTGCCGGGGCTGGCCGCGTTCGCGGCGGTGGGCCCGGTGCCGCGCCGGGTGGCGGCGCTGCTCGGCCCGGTGCCGAAGCGCGGGAGCCGGCCGCCCGCGCTGACCCGCGCGGGAATGGCCGCCTGTGTGGCGGCCGCCGGTGCCGCAGCGTCCACCCTGTCCGCCCTCAACGCGGCCCTCGCGCTCTTCGTCGCCCTCGAAGCGGCCACGCCGCTGTGAACGCCGACGGAACACCCAGTTGTTTCTACAGAGCTGTAGAGCAAGTAGAGTGCATCCGTCGCACGGGGCGATGACCGGCCCGCCCGGACGGACGGCGGCCGGCGACGGGCACGGAGGATCAGCGTGGGCAGGGAATCCAGCGGGCGGCGGGGCCGCTCGGCGGGCGGGGGTCACCGCGGCGGCCGGAGGGCGGCCCGGAAGGCCAGGCTGACCCGGCGGGGCCGAATAGCCGTGTGGTCGGGCGGAGCACTGGCCGTGCTGCTCATCGGGGTGTCCGGCGCGGCGGCCTGGATCTACCAGGACCTCAACGGCAATATCCACTCCGCTGACGTGGACAACAAGATCGGCGGCGGCCGGCCGGTCAATCTGAGCCCGGGGTCCAAGAACATCCTCGTGGTGGGGTCCGATTCGCGGGGCGGCGACAACGCGAAGTACGGCAAGGGCCTGACCACCATGCAGTCGGACACGCTGATGGTCCTGCATGTGTCCGCCGACCGTAAGTGGGCCACGGCCATCTCGCTCCCCCGCGACTCGTGGGTGGACATACCGTCCTGCGACAAGGGGGACGGCAGCAGGTCCGCGCCGCATAAATTCAAGATCAATGAGGCGTTCGCCATCGGCGGTACGACCGGCCAGGTCCTTGACGCCGCCGCCTGCACCATCCGGACGGTGGAACAGAACACCGGCCTGCGCATGGACCACTTCATGTCGGTCGATTTCCAGGGCTTCAAGGGCATGGTCAACGCGCTGGACGGCATCGAGGTCTGCCCCGAGAGCGCGATCCATGACAAGAAGGCCCATCTCGACCTGGACGCCGGGTGCCAGACCGTCAGGGACGAGGATGCCCTTGGGTACGTACGTACCCGCTACAGCGTCGGGGACGGCTCCGATCTGGGGCGTATCGGCCGGCAGCAGGAGTTCATGGAGGCCCTGGCCGCCAAGGCCCAGGAGAAGCTGACCAGCCCGAACGCGCTGTACGGGTTCCTGGACTCGGCGACGAAGTCGCTGACCACGGACAAGGCGCTGGCGGGGATCAAGCCCCTCTCGGGTCTCGCGTCCGAGGTCAAGGGAATCCCCACCGACCGGCTGACGTTCCTGACGGTGCCGAACTACCCGCGGGAGGCCGATGTGCCGACCGACAAGGCGAATGTCGTCTGGCAGTACCCGCAGGCGGCGGAGTTGTTCACCTCCCTGGCGAAGGACACCGAGGTCGACAAGGAGAAACTGGAAGCCGACGCGAAGAGCCCGGTCTACGCCCATACGGTGCGGGTCCAGGTCCTCAACGGCTCCGGCACGACGGGCCAGGCGTCGAAGGTCGCGGAGACACTGCGGTCGGCGGGCTTCACTGTCGTCGGTGTCGGTGACGCGCCCGAGGAATTGAAGAAGACCACGGTTGGTTATCCGCAGGACCAAGCGGAACCGGCCGAGGTGCTGGCCTCCCGACTGCCCGGCAGCGTCGCCCGGCAGGACGCGGGAGCCGCCCCGGGAGTGGTGACACTGACCGTGGGCAAGGATTTCGACGCGGTCCGATGATCCGAGCGCTGTCGTGTGCCGGACACAACATTGCGCTGCTTTGCGATTCCTTTACTATTGATGGACGGGGTGCCCACCCCGTCCTTACCCTCTGTCCCGAGAAGGAGCTACGTTCCCGCAATGGGTGAGCCTCCCAGTACGAGCCGTGCCGTCCCCGTCCCGTCGAGCGATGGACCGGAGGTGGCACGGTGACCGAAGTACTTCTGTTGCTCCTCGCCCTCGCGCTCACCCTCGCCTGTGCGGTGTTCGTCGCGGCCGAGTTCTCCCTGACCACCGTCGAGCGCGGCGAGCTGGAACGCGCCGCCGCCGCCGGTGAGCGAGGCGCCGCGAGCGCGCTGGCGGCGGCCAAGCGGCTGACGTTCCAGCTCTCCGGCGCCCAGCTGGGCATCACGGTGACCTCGCTGGTCATCGGCATGCTCGCCGAACCGTCCCTGGCCGTGATGCTGCGCGGCCCGCTGGAGGCGGCCGGCCTGCCGGCGGGCGCGGTGCCCACTGTCGCCACGCTGCTGGGCGTCGCCATGTCCACCGTCGTGCTGATGGTCATCGGCGAGCTGGTCCCGAAGAACTGGGCGATCTCCAGCCCGCTCGCGGTCGCCAAGGTCGTGGCGGGGCCGCAGCGTGGCTTCACCGCCGCCTTCGGCCCGCTGATCAGGCATCTCAACAACACCGCGAACCGTCTGGTACGCCGCTTCGGGCTGGAGCCCGCCGAAGAGCTGGCGTCCGCCCGTACCCCCGAGGAACTGGTCGCCCTGGCGCGCCACTCTGCGCGGGAGGGCGCCATAGAGGCGGACTCCGCCGAGCTGTTCGTACGGACCCTGCATCTGGCCGACCTGACCGCGGAGAACGTGATGACACCGCGCGTGGACGTACGGGCCCTGGAGGCCCACGCCACCGCCACGGACGCGGCGAACCTGACGCTGGCCACCGGCCTGTCAAGGTTCCCGGTCTACCGCGACAGTCTCGACGAGGTGATCGGCACCATCCATATCCGCGATGTCCTCGCCCTGGACGAGAGCCGGCGTGACAGCACCCTCGTGACCGAGCTGGCCACCAGCCCGCTGCTCGTCCCGGACTCCCTTCCGGTGGACCGGCTGCTGCGTCGCCTGCGCGAATCGCGGACGATGGCCGTGGTCATAGACGAGTACGGCGGCACCGCGGGCGTCGCCACCGTGGAGGACATCGTCGAGGAGGTCGTCGGCGAGGTACGTGACGAGCACGATCCGCACGAGACCCCCGACCTGGCACCGTGCCGGCCGGCCGCCGACGGCCGCCGCGTATGGGAGGCGGACGGCAGTGTCCGTCTTGACCAGCTCGCGGAGATCGGCTTCGGCGCGCCGGAGGGCCCGTACGAGACGCTCGCCGGGCTGCTCGCGACCCGACTGGAGCGGCTGCCCGTCCTGACCGACACGCTGGAGATCGCGGGCTGGCAGTTCGCGGTCCTGCGGATCGAGCACCACCGGGCCGACCGGGTCAGGGTCACCGAGCCCGCCCCGGCCACCCAGCTCGCGGAGGGAAACCGATGACCGGCCTGCAGCTCGCCATCGGCGTGCTCACCCTGTTCACCAACGCGTTCTTCGTCGGAGCCGAGTTCGCCCTGATCTCCGTACGGCGCAGCCAGATCGAGCCCCAGGCGATCAAGGGCAGCCGCCGGGCCAAGAGCACCCTGTGGGGTCTGGAGCATCTGTCCGCGGCCATGGCCACGGCTCAGCTGGGCATCACCATCTCCTCGCTGGTGCTCGGCGCCGTCGCCGAACCGGCGATCGCCCATCTGCTGGAGCCGCCGTTCGAGGCGATCGGTGTGCCGGAGGCGCTGATCCACCCGATCGCGTTCGTGATCGCGCTGACGTTGGCGACGTATCTGCACATGCTGATCGGCGAGATGGTGCCGAAGAACATCGCGCTGGCCGCGCCGGCCCCGACCGCGCTCGCGCTGGGACCCGCGCTGGTCGGGCTGACCCGGGCGCTGCGCCCGGTGATCTTCGGGATCAACGCGTTCGCCAACGCCATCCTGCGGCTGCTGAAGGTCGAGCCCAAGGACGAGGTCTCCTCGGTCTTCACGGACGACGAACTCGCCCGTCTGGTCAAGGACTCCAGCGAGGCGGGGCTGCTGGACCCGGCGGACGGCGAGCGGCTGCGCGACGCCCTGGAACTGGGCACCCGTCCGGTGGGTGAGGTGATGGTCCCGCTCAACCGGACGATCACCGTCGACCATCAGGTCACTCCGCAGCAGTTGGAGCGCGCCGCGGCGTCCTCCGGCTTCTCGCGGCTGCCGGTCACCGGGCCCGACAACACGATCCTCGGCTATCTCCACATCAAGGACGCCCTCAGTGCCGCCGAGCGGACCATGCCCTTCCCGCGCAGTGCGCTGCACACGGTGATCAGGGTCGAGATCGACACCCCGCTCGACGACACCATGACGGCCATGCGCGCCGCCGGTACGCACCTCGCCGCGGTCAGCGGTGACAAGGGGACCGTCATCGGCTTCGTCACCATGGAAGACGTCCTGGAGGAACTGGTCGGCCCCGCGGCCGGCTCACCGACCGCCGCGTAACCGCGCGGTGGAAGAGCGGCCGGTGCCCCGCCCCGGGCACCGGCCGCTTCTCATGTCCTGTCTCATGTCGTGTCTTCTGTCCTGACTTCTGTCCTGACTTCTGCCCTGCTGATCTATCCGTTTATCTATCCGTGTCCGTATTCGCATTCGTATCTCGTATGGGGAATGAGTTCTCTGATGTCCGACGGGACGAGCCGGTTACAGCGGGCTCTCGCCGACCGCGGCCGGCGCATCGTGGAGTCCGCCGGTTTCAACACCGCGGTGTTCTGCCTCATCATCGGCAACGCCGTCCTGCTCGGCATCGAGACGTACACCGGCGCGGTCGACCAGTGGCGCGGGGAGCTGAAGGTTGCCGAGCATCTCTTCCTCGCCGCCTTCACCACGGAGATCCTGCTGCGCGCCGCCACCTACGCGGAGCGCCCCAAGGACTTCTTCCGCGATCCGTGGAATGTCTTCGACCTGGCGGTCGTGGGGCTCGCCCTCACACCCTTCGCCCGTGAGAACGCCACCGTCCTGCGGCTGCTCCGGCTCGCGCGCGTGCTGCGCGCCGCCCGCTTCCTGCCGCAGTTGCGCATCGTCATCGTCGCCGTCGGCAAGAGCCTGCCGGGCACGCTGAGCTTCGTCCTGGTCGGGGCGCTGCTGCTGTATGTGTACGCCATGCTCGGCTGGGTCTTCTTCGCCGCGGCCGATCCGGAACACTACGGCTCGCTGGGCCGCGCGGCGCTGACCCTCTTTCTGCTGATCACCCTCGACGGCCTCGGGGACGCGGTCCGTGGCGGCCTGGAGGTCTCCCGCTGGGCGATCGTCTACTTCGCCTCGTTCGTCCTGCTCGGGTCGTTCCTGCTCGTCAATCTGCTGATCGGGGTCGTCATCAACTCCCTTGAGGAGGCACGCGAACTGGAGGACGCGCGGACCGAGAGCGAGGCCCGGCCCGCGGCACCGGCCATGGACGAGTCGCGCGCGGTGCTGCTCGCCCGGATAGCCGCCGCGCGCCGTGCGCTGGACGAGGTCGAGGCCGGGCTCGCGGTGGCGCACGGCGAGAACGACGGACACCCCCGCACGGCGCCGGGTGGTGGTCAGGGTTTGCGTGCCACCCCGACGTAGCAGGCGGCTTCCTTGTTGGAGACGTTCCCGCTCCGCTCGTCGGGGTCGGGGCGCCACTCGTGCGAGGGCGTGATCCCCGGTTCGAGGAGCTGCCAGCCGGCGAAGAAACGGGCGATCTCCTCGCGGGTGCGCGCCTGTCCCGGCGTACCCGCCGCGCGGTAGGCGGTGGTGAGCAGCGCGATGCCCTCGGGGTCGAACTCGGTGGTGACATGCGCGATGGCGAGCGTGGAGCCGGACGGCAGCGCGGACTTGAGGCGTTCGACGATGCTGTGGGCGTCGTGCTCGTCATCGGTGACGAAGTGGAGCAGCGCGTTGAGGCTGAGCGCTATGGGGCGGCTGAAGTCGAGCGTCGTGCGTATCTCCTCGGCGGCCAACAGGGCCTCGGGATCGGTGACATCGGCCTCCGCGTACGCGGTGCGTCCCGCGGGGTGGCTGTGCAGCAGCGCGCGGGCGTGGGCCAGCACGATCGGATCGTTGTCCGTGTAGACGACGCGCCCCTCCGGCACCTCCCGTTGGACGATCTCGTGGAGGTTCGGAGAGGTGGGGATTCCGGTGCCGATGTCGAGGAACTGCCGCATGCCCCGCCGCGCGAGGAAGCGGACGGAGCGGTGCATGAAGCGCCGGTTGATCCGGGCGGTGGAGAGAATGGAGGGGAAGGCGGAGATGGCCCTCGCGGCGGCCTCGCGGTCCGCGGGGAAGTTGGTCGTCCCACCCAGGTAGTAGTCGTACATCCGGGCTGAATGCGCCCGGTCCAGTTCAAGATCCACCGCACCGTTGTCGCCCATCGCGCGACCCCCCGTCCTCATCGCCGGATAACAGTCGGTGACTTCCCACCGCCGCATGCGGACAACCGTACGAGATGGACCAACTCCCCCTGCGGGCAGGTCATATGGGAGAGGACCGGGCGCACGCGGCGGCGAAACAATCCGGAAACTCCGCCCGTTCCACGGCCCGGTAATCATATGATGACGGTCCGCGACGAAACCCGGGGTGTGTCCCGCACATCGAGGGTGCTCATCCGGTTGGCCGACAGGTGAAGAGAGGCACACCTCTCGCACCGGCGCCCTCCGCCGTGGAGCGGCGCGGTGTGTCCAGGGAACGGGGAATGTGTGCACGTCGATCCGGAACGTCCGGTGGTCCGCGTCTCCCAAGGCGCCCAGGACGTGGACGACCGCGGCGATCCGGTCTCCCCGGACGGGACGGACCACCGGCTGGCGCTGACCTTCGACGCGTTCGACGCGCGCCACCACACGCTGTGGCTGCGCTACGCCCATACACAGGTGGGCAGTCGGGCCGCCGCCGAGACCGTGGTCGACGCCACCTGCGCCCGGCTGCTGGAGCACTGGCCGCATGTGCTGACACAGGAATCGGTGGCCCGGTACGCGTGGGCGCTCCTCAAGGAGGAGGTGGCGTGGTGGCTGGACGACCACGACAGGGAATCGGCGCTGGTCGACACCGCCGCCTTCCACGCGGCGGTCCGCAAGCTCCTCAACCACGAGCAGCGCGATCAATTCGACCTGCTGCAACGGGAGATCGGGCTGTACCGGGCCATCGCCCGGCTTCCCGAGCGGCAGTACGACGTGGTCGTACTGCGCCATGTCCTCCAGGTCCCGGACGAGGAGGTCGCCGAGTACATGGGCATCGAAGTCGCGACCGTACGGTCCCATGTACGACACGCCCGCAGACGACTGGCCAAGGATCTCGACGTACGGGAGACCGAGGCGGAGGAGTAGACCGTGCGCCATCCCGACGAACCCGATCCCGCGCCGATCGACGCGCTGCTTGATGACGCGGAAGTCCTCACCGCCACCTATGACGACTACGACACCGCCGCGGCGTGGAGCCGGGCCGGGGCGCGGCGGACGGTGCGGGAAGCGGCGTGCCGTACGGAGACGGGCGCGGCGCCGCGCCGTTATCCCTCGGCCCACGAGCAGGCGGCGCATGACCTCAGCCTCGCCGTCGCTCTCGTCCTGAACGCGCCGGAGGCGGCGGCCAGTCTGTCCCGGCTGGTGGACCATGACCGTATCGACCCCGAGGGCGCCGTCGTCTTCGCCGCGCTCCTGCATCTGACCGGGCACCGTGACGCGGCCCAGTTCTGGTGGCAGTTCGCCGCCGGCGGTGGCAATCGCACCGCTGCCTTCTGTCTCTTCCTCGCCCATCAGCAGCGGGCCGAGTTCAAGGACGCGGCGTACTGGCGCGGCCAGTCCCGTCGTCTGCCGGGGTCGGGACGGCCCGCGGCGGCGTCCGCGCTCTCCTCGCTGCTGCCCGAGACGGTCAGGCACGATCTGCTCAGCCAGTGCCATCGTGGACGTCACCCCACCCTGCCGGCCGCGCTGGAGGCCGTGATCAACCGGCTCCGCGTGCACAGCGATGACGAGGACTTCGGTGAGGTCCCCCAGCCCGACCGCTCCCTGCCCGCCGACCTCACCCGGGGTGCCGACGGCAGTCCTGCCGGATAGCGCGCGGGCCGGTCGATTCGGCGGATCTCCTCTTATGCCGGTCCCGGATGGCACAAAAGTCCGACAGGGGCATTTGATGTATCCAAGCGTGCGCCCCTCTGGCGCACGGTGGCCCTTCACGGTGAGAGCGCCGCCCGTGGAGTTCGGTAAAGGGAGCAGCGCCATGTCTCTTGATCCCACGCCCTCCGACGACGCGCCGATACGGCCCTGCTCTGGACGGCCGCGACCGCCCGGCCGCTGGACGAGGTCGCCGCGCTGGTGAGTCTGCTGAAGCGGACCGGAGAGGTCCCCAACCCCGGGGACGAAGGGCGCGGGCGGTGTCGATCCGCCGGCGAGCAGCCTCGGCGAGTCGTTCGTCCGGGCGAAGGTGACGGCGATGACCCGCGCCGTACACGCCGCGCTCGTCGGCGGTTCGGTCCTGATGCGCCGCCGACCAAAGGCCGGTACGGCCAACGACAGTTGACGCGCGTCGTGCCGCCGTGACGCCGCGCCGGCGGCCGGCCGCGGCGTCCGTGCCGGACGTACGGGGTTCGAAGGGCCGGACTCGAAGGGCGGCGCTCGAAGGACGGGGCTGGTATGACGGATCGCTCTCATGGAAGCCGGCGTCTCGGCTACCCCGTGGCCGCCGGGGTGTTCGCCGTCGGTATGGCCGGTACGACACTGCCCAGCACGCTGTACGGGCTCTACCGCGCACAGCTCGGCTTCTCCGAACTGATCGTGACGGTCGTGTTCGCCGTCTACGCCCTCGGGGTGATCGCCGTACTGCTGCTGGCGGGCGACCTCTCCGACCAGGTGGGCCGGCGGCCGGTGCTGCTGGCCGCGCTGGGGCTGTCCGCCGCGAGCGCCCTCTGCTTCGTGTTCGAGGGCGGGCTTCCGCTGCTGTTCGCGGGTCGGCTGCTGTCGGGTTTCGCCGCCGGGCTGCTCAGCGGCGCGGCCACCGTCACCGTGCTGGAACTGGCCCCGCCCGGCCATGAGGCACGGGCCGGGCTCGCCGCCACCGCGGCGAACATGGGCGGCCTGGGCTGTGGCCCGCTGCTGTCCGGGCTGCTGGCGCAGTACGCGCCGTGGCCGCTGCGGCTGCCTTTCCTCGCCCATCTCGTGCTGGTGGTCATCGCTTCCGTACTGACCTGGTTCCTGCCGGAGACCGTCGCGCACCCGACCCGGCGGCCCCGGCTGAAGCCGCAGGGGCTGGTGGTGCCGCCCGAGGTGCGTGGGGTGTTCGCCCCGTCGGCGCTCGCCGCGTTCGCGGGCTTCGCCCTGCTGGGTCTGTTCACCGCGGTGGCGCCGTCCTTTGTGGCCCAGACCCTGAACGTGCACAATCTGGCCGTCTCGGGAGCGGTCATCTTCTCCCTCTTCCTCGCCTCCACGATCGGCCAGGCGCTGATGGGGCGTCTGGGGGTACGCCGGGCGCTGCCGGACGGCTGTCTGGTGCTGGTGGCCGGTCTGGTGCTGGTCGGCACGTCGCTGGCGGTGGAGTCGCTGGCGCTGCTCGTCACGGGCGCGGTCCTGGGCGGTCTGGGCCAGGGGCTGGCCTTCCGCGCGGCGATGACCGCCGTCAGCGGCGCGGCGCCGCCGGAGCACCGGGGCGCCACGGTCTCCGCCCTGTTCGTCGTGGCGTATACGGGAATCTCGCTGCCCGTCGTCGGCGTCGGCGCGCTGACGCTCGGGCTGGGGCTGAAGGGCGCCGGGCTGACGTTCACGGCCTGTGTGGTGGTGCTGGTGGCGTGCGCGGCGCTGTATCTGCTGCGCCGGCCCCCGGTGGACGGCTGACGGGGGCCGGTGGAGCGGTCATCTCAGGGGCGTCCCGTCGGTGGTACCTCTTCACCCCCCGGTACGGGACCGGGCGGCGTCCCGTCCCCGAACGGCCGTCCGCCCAGCTCCTCCCGGTGGTGCGCGGTCAGCCAGCCGGACAGATCGGGGCCGAGGGGCACGATGCCGGTCGGGTTGATACCGGTGTGCACCTGGTAGTAGTGCCGCTTGATGTGGTCGAAGTCCACCGTGTCACCGAACCCGGGGGTCTGGTACAGGTCCCTGACATAGGCCCACAGCACCGGGTCCTCGGTGAGTTTGGACCGATTGCATTTGAAGTGTCCGTGGTAGACGGCGTCGAAGCGCACCAGCGTGGTGAACAGCCGGATGTCCGCCTCGGTGAGGGTGTCCCCCACCAGATAGCGGCGGTCCGCCAGCCGCCGCGACACCTGGTCGAGACGGCGGAACAGCGCGCGGTAGGCGTCCTCGTAGGTGCTCTGCCCGTCCGCGAACCCGGCGCGGTACACGCCGTTGTTGATATCGCGGTAGATCCCCTCCATGCCCTCGTCGATCTCGTCGCGCAGCGGCTCGGGGTAGAGATCCGGCGCGCCGGGCCGGTGCAGCGCCGTCCATTCGGTGGCGAAGTCCAGCGTGATCCGCTGGAAGTCGTTGGTCACCAGTTTCCCGCTCGGTACGTCCACGATCGCGGGCACGCTGACCCCGCCGGGGTAATCCGTCTCCCGCGCGTCGTACGCCTCGCTCAGGAACCGGATGCCGAGGACGGGGTCCCGGCCGTCCGGGTCCAGGGTGAAGCGCCAGCTGCGGTCGTCCTGGATCGGGTCGGCGATCGCGAGCGAGATCGCGTCCTCCAGACCGAGGAGCCGCCGGGAGACCAGGGCCCGGCTCGCCCAGGGGCAGGCCCGGCTGACCACGAGCCGGTAGCGGCCGGCCTCGACGGGCCAGCCGTCCCTGCCGTCGGCCGTGATCCGGTCGGCGAAATGGCTCGTCGAACGTGTGAAGGGCTTCTTTCCGTACTCCGCGTTGCGCTCTGTGGGAACGCCGCTCATCGCTGGTCTCCTTCCGGTGGTCCGGACGCTCGATGGGTGAAGGGCCGCCCCTTTCCCGTACCCCGCTTTCCGTCCCGGTGCGCCGTGAGCACATCGGCGACGGCGACCAGCAGCGCCGCGATCACGAACGCCACCGAGACGATCAGACCGTGGTCGAACGCGGTCGCCCAGCCGTTCCGCCCCACCTGGGCGAAGAAGACCGATCCCACGGCGGCGATACCGATGGCGGATCCCACCCGCTGACCGGTCTGGAGCGTGCCGCCCGCGCTGCCCGCCATGGGCACCGGTACCTCGGCGAGGGTCAGTGTCTGGTTCGGCGTGATGACGAGCCCGCTGCCGAGGCCCGCCACCAGCAGCGGCGCCGCCATCGCCCACCCGGCGCCGCGTCCCGGCACCAGGTGTACGGCGAGCGTGGTGGCCGCGAGACCGACCGTGACCATGATCAGTCCGACCACGACGAGCGGTCTCCCGAACCGGTTGACCAGCCGTCCGCCGATGCCCGCCGCCGCGGCGGAGCCCACCGCGAAGGGGGTGATGGCCAGTCCGGCCTCCAGGGCGGAGTAGTGCAGTCCGCTCTGGAGATAGAGGGTGCTGATGAAGAAGATCGTGGTGAACCCGGCGAAGTACAGCAGAATCAGCAGACATCCCAGCCGGTAGGAGCGGACGCGGAAGAGCCGCAGGTCCAGCACCGGCTGGGTGCCGCCGGGCCGGCACCGGGACTCCCATTTCACGAAGCCGGCCAGCAGCGCGGCGGCGACGATCAGCAGCAGCCACTTCTCCCAGCCGTGCCACTGCTGCGACTGGACGAAGGGCAGCAGCAGGGCCAGTACGCCCGTGCCGAGCAGCAGCACCCCGAAGGGGTCGAGATCGCGTATACGTACCGGGCCCGCCGAGGGGGTGTCAGGCAGCAGTCGCCGGGCCAGCGGCAGACAGACGACGCCCAGCGGCAGATTGACGTAGAAGACCCAGCGCCAGCCCTCCCGCGCGCCCGCCAGCTGGATGAGAAGACCGCCGAGCAGCGGGCCCACGGCCGTCGAGACGCCGACGACCATGCCGAACATGCCGAACGCCCGGCCCCGCTCACGGCCGGCGAACATCTGCTGGATCAGCGCGGAGATCTGTGGGGTGACCATGCCTCCGGCGAAGCCCTGTACCAGCCGGGCGATCACCAGCCAGAGGCTGGACTGGGCTGCTCCGCAGGCGGCGGAGGCCAGGGTGAAGAGAGCGAGCCCGATCATGAAGACCGATCGCCGGCCGTGGGCGTCGCCCAGCCGCCCGGCGGGGATCAGGAAGAGGCCGAAGGCGAGCGCGTAGCCGGACAGCACCCACTGGAGGTCGGAGACCGGGGTGTGCAGCCCCTCGCGGATGGACGGCAGGGCCACATTGACGATGGAGACGTCCAGGAGCGTCATGAAGCCCGCCACCAGACATACGGCCAGCGCCTTCCAGCGGCGCGGGTCCGGCGTCACGGCGGCGTCCTGTCCGCTCCCCCGCCCTGTATCTCCGGCCATGAATCGCACCTTAGTTCGCGCGCCCCGTTCCCTCATCCGGAGCGCGCCGACCGGTGGATCCGGTGGACCGGAAGGGGTACGGGCCCGCGTGCTCGGAGCGCGCGGGCCCGTACCCCCGGAGATCAGCCGTGGTGCCGGACCATCGAGGTCACTTGACGTTGATGGCGGTCCAGGCGGCGCCGACCGCCTTGTACTCGGCGCTGGTCGTGCCGTACAGGGCGCCCGCCGCGCTCAGCGTCGCGGTGCGCGCCTTCGCGTAGTTGGTGGAGGACGTCATGTACGTGGTGAGCGCCTTGTACCAGATCTGCGTGGCCTTGTCGCGGCCGATGCCGGTGACCGTGGAGCCGTCGTACGTGGGGCTGTTGTAGCTCACACCGTTGACCGTCTTCGCGCCGCTGCCCTCGGACAGCAGGTAGAAGAAGTGGTTGGCCGGGCCCGAGGAGTAGTGGACGTCGACGTTGCCCAGGGTGGACGACCAGTAGTCCTTCGACGCGCCGTCCTTGCTCGGCTTGTCCTGGTAGCGCAGCGGCGTGCCGTCACCGTTGATGTTGATCTTCTCGCCGATGAGGTAGTCGCCCGGGTCGCTCGCGGTGTTGGAGTAGAACTCGACCGCGGTGGCGAAGATGTCGGAGGTCGCCTCGTTGAGGCCGCCGGACTCACCGCTGTAGGTGAGGTTGGCGGTGGCGGCGGTGACGCCGTGGCTCATCTCGTGCGCGGCCACGTCGAGCGAGGTGAGCGGGTTGGCGTTGCCGGAGCCGTCGCCGTAGGTCATGCAGAAGCAGCTGTCGCTCCAGAACGCGTTCACATAGTTGTTGCCGTAGTGGACGCGGGAGTAGGAGGCGACCCCGTTGTTCTTGATGCCGTTGCGGCCCAGCACGTTCTTGAAGAAGTCCCAGGTCTCGGCCGCGCCGTAGTGCGCGTCGACGGCGGCGCTCTGCCGGCCGCCGCCCCAGACGTCGTCGGCGTCGGTGAAGAGCGTGCCGGTGCCGGAGGTGCCCTGGTTCAGGTCGTACGTCTTGTGGCCGCCGCGACCGCCGTCGGTGAGGTTGTACGTGGTGCCGCTCTTGGTGGTGCCGAGGGTCACCGAGCCGTTGTACTTGCCGGTGCCGGTGCCGGCCTCGATGGCCTCGTCGGTGAAGAGCAGCTCGCCGGTGGCCGCGTCGGTGATGACATGCAGCTCGCTCGGGGTGCCGTCGGGCTGGACGCCCTTGACGACGGTCTCCCAGGCCAGCACGGGCTTGCCGTCGGCGGCCCAGATCACCTTGCGGGGCGCGGTGTCCGCCGCGGCCTTGGCGGTCTTCTCCGCCGAAGCGGTCTTCAGCGCGCTCGACTTGGCGGTGGCCGCGGGGAGTTCGGCGTCGGTGGAGGGCACGGCTATTCGGGCCGTGGTCGCCTTGGTCACGCTGCGCCCGCCGGCCGGGGCCTCGTGCACGACGAGGTCGCCGCCGAGGACGGGCAGGCCCGCGTAGGTCCGCTCGTAACGGGTGTGGACGGTGCCGTCGGCGTCCTTGATGACGTCCCTGACGACCAGCTTCTCCTGGCCGCCGAGGCCGAGAGCACCGGCCTCGCTCGCGGCGTCCGCCTGGGCGGACTTGATGGCGTCGACGCGCTGGGCCGGGCTCAGCTCCAGGGCCGTGGCGCCGCTCTCCCGGGTGGGGTCGGGCTGGGCGGCGGCCGGTCCCGACTGGACGCCGACGACCACCATGGCGGCGGAGGCGACCAGGGCCGCGACACGGACGACGTTCTTGCGGGCGATGTGGGTGCGGGGGGCGGAAGCTACGAGTCTCACTCAGTCTCCAAGAGTGCCGGGCCGTCGGGAACGGCCCTGTGTGGGGAAGCGACGGCCTTGGGTGGACCGCCGCCCGATGGTGCTGAGCTGTGCGAGTGCCACTGGCCCACCGCGTGATCTACGCGCGCTGAGCCGTCCAGAGAGTGACATCGATCGGACTCGTAAGAACAGATCAGATACCAGGATTTGACCTTGTGTTGTCAATTCAGTGCGGCATACAGACATCAATCGGTCGCATCGATACGGCTCTTGACAGCGGAAGGACCCCGCGCGGGTGACGCCCGGGGCCCTCCACGAGCAATCGGTCATACTCCTCGAAAAAACACCGCTATTCGAAGAGATCGGCGTACGAGCCGAGGGCCAGCGCGATGTCGGCCTGCGCCCAGAAGCGGTGGTACGTGAAGCTCGGTGCGGCCCCGCCGTTCAGATACGCCTCGACCTTGGACCAGGCCGGGTCGCTCTCGTAGAAGGACCGGATCGACGCGAAGGTGGAACTTCCGTTGATCGTGTCGCCGTTGGGCATGGTGCCGGTCCACCCGCTCGGTACGTAGACCGGGTCGTCGAAGCGGCTGTAGTCGGCGCGGGTCTCCGGGACCGCGATCCCCAGCGCGTCCCTGTGGTGGTCCCACATCCCGTCGAGGAGCGCCTTCGCGGTGGTCCTGGCCGCCGCGTTGCCGGACTTCGCGGCGTAGTAGGTGAGGGTCTTGGCGTACGCGGCGGCCACCCCGACGTCATTGGTGTAGTCGGCGACGGTCACATGCAGACCGGTGTTGGCGCCGGGCGTGGTGGCGTTCCAGGTGTCGGGCTTGCCGGACCACTGGAGGGTCGACGGGATCCGGTACGTACCGTCGGGGTTGACGGTGGTCTTGGACAGGGCCCAGGCGACCCACTTGTCCAGCACGGCCTTGGCGGCGCTGTCGCCGGTCTGGTGGTAGTACTCCGCGACCCGCTCCATGGACCACGCCTGGAAGCCGAACCACTGGTTGGACGGCGGGTCGTGGTAGACGGGCGCCTCGTCGTAGTACATGCCGTAGAAGGTCGGGGTGCCGGCCGGGGGCTGCGCGTACCGGCCCTGCCAGCTGTTGGTGGCGCCGCCCGCGATGCCGCCCTCGGCGGACTGGAGCCAGCGGTAGAACTCCACCTGCCGTTTGAGGCTGGTGTTCCAGTCCTGCTGTCCGGTGGCGGACGCGGGCTTGAGATCGGCGTACGAACTCAGCGCCCAGGCCGCCATCGGGTTCTGGTACCCGCTGTGGCTGAAACTGGAGCCGATGCGCCAGGCCCAGCCGGCCGAGGCATCGGTGGCACCGCCCCAGGCGTAGTACCAGGAGAGCAGGTAGTGCGAGCTGTTCTTGCCGCTGCCCGCCGGGCAGGCCGTCTCGCCCACACAGCCGCCGACCTTCTTGAAGTACTTGTCGTACATCGCGTAGCGGAGGTAGTCCCCCATCTTGGCCGCCTTGGCGACAATGGCCGCGACCTCGCCGCCCTTGCCCTGCTCCTTGGCCCACTCCGACGCCCAGTAGGCGGCCTGGATGGCGCGGGCGTCGGCGTCCGGCGCGTTGGTGAACTTCCACTGCTTCGCGTAGGAGGCGTCCCCGGTGAACAGGTCGAGATAGCCGTTCCTGCCGCCGTACTTGAAGGCGTCGCAGGTCGGCTGGGTCACGGTCTCCCAGACGGACTCCTGCGGTCCGCGCTGGAAGGTGTTGATGTACGAGGGCCCCTGGTCGGCCGGTCCGGCCTCGCACTTCCCGGGCGAGTTGCCGAAGCCGTAGACGTTGTCGACGTCCTGGATCCAGTGCATGCCATAGATGTCGTCGGTGCCGTAGGCGCTCTTCAGTTCGCCGGCGAGGGGGTCGTTGCCGACCGGGACATTGCTGTTGAGCTGCGAGGGCAGGTCCCACTCGGGGGCGTAGGTGGCCGGTTTCGACGCGTTGTAGAAGCTGTTCGTGGGCTGGTCGGCGTGGGTGGGGATCATGTACTGCTCCATGGTGGCCCACGCGCCGTTGAACTTGCTCCAGTCGCCGGTGACCTTGCCGTACATGGCCTGGAGCCAGATCAGATAGCTGTACGCCTCCGAGGTCGTCTCATGCCCCTGGTCGGGCGCCTCGACGATCAGGGTCTCCACCGAGTGGTACGGGATGCCCTCCGGCGAGAAGTAGCCGGCGGCCGGGTCGGTGATCTTGCCGTACAGATCGAGGAACCGGGCGTCGTAGGTGCCGGCCGCCGCCAGCTGGGTGACGGTCACCTCGGCCTTGGTCTGGCCCGGCGCGGTCGCCGTGAAGGTGGCGGCGCCGGTGCCGGTGGCCGCGGCGGAGACGGTCACCTGCTGGGCGGTGCTCCAGTTGGCGCCGGTGAAGGTGAGGGTGGAGCCGGAGGTGACCGTGAGGCCGGTGTTGCCCGCGGTACGGGCCACCGTGACCGTCACATCGGCGGCCGGCCGGGTGGAGAGCTTCACCCCGAAGGTGCCCGTCCTGCCCTGCTGCACGCCGAGTTGGGCGGGACTCGCGACCAGCGACGGGCCCGCGGTGACCCGTACCCCCACCGGCGTGGACTCCGCTGCCGCGCCCTGGCCGTCGTACGCCTTCGCGTAGAGCGAGAGATCGCCCGCGGGAACGTTCGCGTAGTCGAAGGTGTACGGGGAGGTGGCGTCCGTGCCGAGCAGCTGGGTGTCGCTGTAGAACTCGACCTTGGAGATCCCCGCGCCGTCGGCGGCGACAGCGGTCGCGGCCATCGGGATGGTGCCGCCCGCCGTGAACACCGCGCCGGGCGCCGGGCTGGTCAGCACGGTGAGGGGCGGCTGATGCGCGCCCGTGCAGTTCACGCCGTTGACGGCGAAGACGGTGGGCGCGGCGTTGGCGCCGCTGTAGTCGAAGTTGGCACCGGCGGTCGCCGCCGCTCCCGGCTCGATCCTCGCGTTGTGCGCGGCGTTCTTGACGGTGACGGTCCTGCCGGACTGGCTCCAGCTGCCGTTCCAGCCGTTGGTGAGCTTCTGGTCGCCGGCGTAGCCGTAGCTGAGCGTCCAGCCGTCGATGGGGTCCGTACCGCGATTGGTGATCGTGAGGTCGGCCGTGAAGCCGGAGCCCCAGTCGTTGGTCTTGTAGTCGACGCCGCACTGGACGGCGGCGGCGTGCGCGGGGGTGCTGTTGACCGCGGTCAGACCCAGCGGCAGGGAGAGGGCCGCGGCCAGCGCGGTGAGCAGGCGCCGGATTCCACGCGGTCGGACTCCACTCGGCCGGATTCCACGCGATCGGATTCCACGTGATCGGCCGGATCTTCCGGGTGGCGGTGGTGCCCCTGGTGGTGAACCTCGTAAGCCGAGCATGGGGTGGCCCTCCTCGCGGTCCGGTGCGGGTGGTGTGGGGGTGCGAACCAGTGGGAGCGCTCCCAAGCGTTGAGCGGGACCGTGAACCTGTCAAGAGTTTGAACACGACGCACGTCCGGGCGAGTCGCGAGGTAAAAGAATTCAACTGGACTGTTGACTCACACGACTTCGGCGCTACCGTCGGAAGCCAACCAGTGGGAGCGCTTCCATCAGTCATACGCCGTGTCAGGCGGCGTATCGGCCATCGAGGAGTCGCTCCATGCGAGCACCACCGCGCCTCACCGCACTGCTGGCCGCCGCGGCCCTGGCCGTGGCGGGCACCGCTCTCGCACCGCAGCCGACCGCGTCGGGAACCGCGGCCGGCTGCACCGTCGACTACAGCACCACCAGTCAGTGGGACAGTGGCTTCCAGGGCGCTGTCACGCTCACCAACAACGGCTCACCGGTCGAGAACTGGACACTCACCTTCGACTTCCCCGGAAGTCAGAAGGTGACCCAGGGCTGGAGCGGGAAGTGGTCGCAGTCCGGGAAGACCGTGACCGCCGTCAATGAGAGCTGGAACGGGAAGATCGCCACCGGCGGCTCGCTCAGTGCCGGGTTCATCGCCTCCTGGTCCGGGTCCAACCCGGCGCCCACCGCGTTCAGGCTCAACGGCGTGGCGTGCGACGGCGGTCCGGGGCCGGGCGACCCGTCCGATCCGCCGACGGATCCGCCCACCGATCCGCCGACCGACCCACCCACCGATCCGCCAGGACCGGGCGGTGCTCCGCCGAAGCTGCGCGCCTCGGGCAACAAACTGGTCGACGAGAACGGCGCGACCCGCCGCATGCTCGGGGTGAACCGCTCCGGCGGCGAGTTCGCGTGCGTCCAGGGCTACGGCATCTTCGACGGCCCGGTGGACGACGCGTCGGTGCGGGCCATCGCGGACTGGAAGGTCAACACCGTACGGATACCGCTCAACGAGGAGTGCTGGCTCGGCCTCCCGCATGTGAAGCCGGCCTATGCCGGTGCGAACTACATCACCGCGGTCAAGCAGTTCGTGACCAGGCTGGAGACGTACGGCATCACGCCGGTCGTCGAACTGCACTGGACCCACGGCAGATACACGGGCAACGACAACCACTGCCCGGACACCGAGTACGCGACCTGTCAGAAGCCGATGCCGAACACCCAGTACACACCGGCCTTCTGGACCTCGGTCGCGCAGACCTTCAAGGACGACCCGGCGGTGGTCTTCGACCTCTTCAACGAGCCGTTCCCGGACCGGGCCACCGGCGATCTCGACGCGGCCTGGACCTGCTGGCGCGATGGCGGCAGCTGCCAGGGGATCGATTTCGAGGTGGCCGGAATGCAGTCGCTGGTGAACGCGGTACGGGCCACCGGCGCCCAGAACCTGGTGCTCGTGCCCGGCATCGCCTACGCCAACGACATGCGGCAGTGGCTGAAGTACCGGCCCGCCGACCCGGCGGGCAATCTGGCCGCCGCCTGGCACACGTACAACTTCAACGTCTGCGCGAGCGAGAGCTGCTGGAACGAACAGCTCGCGCCGGTGGCCGCCCAAGTGCCCTTCGTGGCGGGCGAGATCGGCGAGAACACCTGCTCACACGGCTATATCGACCGGGTCATGGCATGGCTCGACAGCCATGGCGCCTCCTATCTCGGGTGGACCTGGAACACCTGGGACTGCTCCTCGGGACCCGCTCTGATCAGCGACTACAACGGCACGCCCACCAACTTCGGCGTAGGACTCCGCGACCATCTGAAGGGACTCTCATGAGCCGCACCACCACCCCTCCGCGACGTGCACGAGGCGCGGCGCTCGCCGCGTTCGCGCTGGTCGCCGCCGCGGCCGGGACCGCGACCGCGCTGGACGCGCCCCCCGGCGCCGCCGCGGCCGGCTGCACCGTCGACTACCGGATCCAGACCGCCTGGAACGGCGGCTTCACTGCCGACGTCAGCGTGACCAACACCGGAGACGCGATCAACTCCTGGAAGCTGGAGTGGAGCTTCGCCGGCGATCAGAAGGTGACGCAGGGCTGGAACTCCACGATCACGCAGAGCGGTACGGCCGTCTCCGCCGCCAATGTGTCGTACAACGGCGCGCTGGCGACCGGCGCCTCGGCGTCCTTCGGCTTCAACGCCTCGGTCACCGGGTCCAACGCGGTTCCGGCCGCCTTCAAGCTGAACGGGGTCACCTGTAACACCCCGGGTGGCGGCGATCCCACGGATCCCCCGACCGACCCGCCCACCGACCCGCCCGCCGGCTCCAAGGTCGACAACCCGTACGCGGGCGCCGGGGTGTATGTGAACCCGGAGTGGTCCGCGAAGGCCGCCGCCGAGCCCGGCGGCAGCAAGATCTCCAACCAGCCGACCGGTGTGTGGCTGGACCGGATCGCGGCCATCGAGGGTGTCGGCACGGGCATGGGGTTACGTGACCATCTCGACGAGGCGCTGCGGCAGGCCGCGGGCAAGCCGCTCGTCGTCCAGCTCGTGATCTACAACCTGCCGGGCCGTGACTGCGCCGCGCTCGCCTCCAACGGGGAGCTGGGCCCGACGGAGATCGGCCGCTACCGAAGCGAGTACATCGATCCGATCGCCGCCATCCTCGCCGACAGCAAGTACGCCGGCCTGCGGATCGTGACGACCGTCGAGATCGACTCGCTGCCCAATCTGGTCACCAATGTCACGCCCCGGCCGACCGTCACCCCGCAGTGCGATGTGATGAAGGCGAACGGCAACTACGTCAAGGGCGTCGGTTACGCGCTCAACCACCTCGGCTCCGTCCCCAACGTCTACAACTACGTCGACGCGGGCCACCACGGCTGGATCGGCTGGGACGACAACTTCAACGCCTCGGCGCAGATCTTCAAGCAGGCCGCGACCGCCGAGGGCAGCACGGTCGACAAGGTGCACGGCTTCATCGCCAACACCGCCAATTACGGCGCGCTCAAGGAGAACAACTTCACCATCAACGACAGCGTCGCCGGCAAGTCGGTCCGCGAGTCGAAGTGGGTGGACTGGAACCGCTACGTCGACGAGCAGTCGTTCGCCCAGGCCTTCCGGCAGGAGCTGGTGAACGTCGGCTTCCCGTCGGGCATCGGCATGCTGATCGACACCTCCCGCAACGGCTGGGGCGGCTCGGCCCGGCCCGCCGGACCCGGCCCGGGGACCAGTGTGGACACCTATGTGGACGGCGGGCGCTATGACCGCCGGATCCACCTGGGGAACTGGTGCAACCAGTCCGGAGCCGGACTGGGCGAGCGGCCGAAGGCGTCGCCCGCCGCCGGGATCGACGCGTACGTCTGGATGAAGCCCCCGGGCGAGTCCGACGGCGCGAGCAAGGAGATCCCGAACAACCAGGGCAAGGGCTTCGACCGGATGTGCGACCCGACATACACGGGCAACCCCCGGAACAACAACAACATGTCCGGCGCGCTGCCGAACGCGCCGTTGTCCGGTGACTGGTTCTCCGCGCAGTTCCAGGAGCTGCTGAAGAACGCGAACCCGGCGCTGTAGCGGCCGCGGAACGGGCGTAGGACCGGCCGGGGGGCGCCTCGGGGGGCCGGTCCTACGCCTTCCATATAGTGCGCTTATTCCGTTTCGCCAGGAAAGGGGGAAAATGAAAGAAGAGAGAATTAATGGAGGCGAGCGATGACACAGACCCGCTACACCCAGGACCGCGGTCTGACCACCCGCATGGTGACCACCATGTTCCTGATCGGCCTGCTGTATGTGGTCCTGGTCGGTGTGCTGCTGGCCGTGCTGGGGAAGTTCTGGCCGATCATCCTGATCCTCGTCGGAGGGCTGTTCATCGCACAGTTCTGGTTCAGCGACAAGATCGCGGCCTTCGGCATGGGAGCGCGCGAGGTCACCCCCGAGCAGGCACCCGAGCTGCACGGCGCCGTCGACCGGATCTGCGCGCTGGCCGACATGCCCAAACCCAAGGTCGCGATCGCACGGAGTGACATACCGAACGCCTTCGCCACCGGCCGGAGCGAACGCAGCGCACTGGTCTGTGCCACCACCGGTCTGCTCCGCAGACTGGAGCCCGAGGAGCTGGAAGGGGTCCTCGCCCACGAGATGTCGCATGTCGCGCACCGCGATGTCGCTGTGATGACCATCGCCTCGTTCCTGGGCGTGCTCGCGGGTCTGATCACCCGGATCGCGCTCTACAGCGGACTGTCGAGAAGCGCCAGGAACGCCGGCCCCGCCGGGCTCGCGATCTTGCTGATTCCGCTGGTCAGCGCGGTGGTGTATGCGATCGGGTTCCTGCTGACCCGGCTGCTCTCCCGCTACCGCGAACTCTCCGCCGACCGTACGGCCGCGCTGCTCACCGGCCGGCCCTCCGCGCTCGCCTCGGCGCTGACGAAGGTGAGCGGCCAGATGGCGCGGATCCCGACGGAGGACCTGCGGAAGGCGGAGCCGTACAACGCCTTCTACTTCGTGCCCGCGTTCGCCTCGAAGGAGAGCCTGGGGCGGCTGCTCGCCTCGCACCCGACGCTGGAACAGCGGCTGGACCAGCTCGCCCGTATCTCCGCCGAACTCGCCCGTCCGTAAGCACTCCGTCACCGCTGTCACCGCCGCCAGCGCCGTCAGCGCCGTCAGCGCCGTCCACTGCCGTCAGTCACTGTGAGGAGCTGGTCCCGTGGGCCTTCTCGACGCCATCCTCGGCCGGAGCAAACCGGTCAGCCCCGATCTCGACCAGCTCTTCGCCCTCCCGTCCGCCGCGCTCACCCTCCAGGCCGGGGCCGGATACACCCCCACCGGCCTCGGCTCGGTCTGTTTCGCGGGCGTCGAGGGCGGCGGCTTCGCCCGGATCCGGCAGGACGTGCGGGAGCTGCTTGACGCGGACACCAGCCAGGGCAGCCGCCCGGTGGAGTTCAGCCAGGACTCGTACGGCTACACCTGGCTGCTCGCGCGCCGGGCGCCCGACGACACGGCCACCCTGGTCAACGATCTGCACGCGGTCAACACGCTGCTCCAGGACGGCGGCTTCGGCCCGCAGCTGCTCTGCTCACTGCTCAGTTTCCGGGACACCGAGCAGCGGCCGCTGGCTCTCGTGTATCTCTACAAGCGCGGCAGCTTCTACCCCTTCGCGCCCCTGCCCGGCACCGCCGAGAAGCGTGACAATCAGCGGGAACTCCAGGTCAGAGCGGTGCTCGGGAACGATCTGAGGATCGAGCCCGATCTCGCTCGCTGGTTCCCCGTCTGGGGTGCGCCGGGGCTCTGACGGCCGCGTCGTCACCCGGCGTACGGCAGCGGGGCGAGCCCGGCGATCCCCGGATCGACGGTGAACACGGCGCCCGCCGCCGGGTCGTCGCCGTCCGCGAGGTCCTGGCGCGAGGTGGTGATGAAGAGCCGGCGGTAGCCGTCACCGCCGAACGAACAGGCGCTGACCTGGCGGGCGTTTACCTTCACCACCTCGTCCAGGGTGCCGTCGGCTGCGTAGCGGCGGACGGCGGAGCCGCCCCACAGGGCGACCCACACTCCCCCCTCGGCGTCCAGGGTGAGGCCGTCGGGGAAGCCGTCGTCCGGGTCGATGGTGACCCAGGGCTCGGGGGTGGAGAAGTGTCCGGTCGACGGGTCGGTCGTGATCCGGGCGATGGTCCGCGTGGCGGTGTCGACGTAGTAGGCGAAACCACCGTCCGGTGCCCACGCGAGGCCATTGGAGATGGTGACCCCGGTATGCACGACCGAGGTGGCGCCGTCGGGCGTGAGGCGGTGGACGGAACCGGCACCTGGGCGGGTGTCGTACGCCATGGAACCGCAGTAGAAGTTGCCGGCCGGATCGCAGGCCCCGTCGTTCATCCGGACCATGGGGTCGGTCCACAGCTCGTCGCCCGGGGTGACGGTGCCGTCCTCGGCCACCAGGACGAAGCCCCGCTCGACAGCCGCGACCACGCCGCCGGAGCGCCGGGGCCGCCAGGCCGCGGCGACCTCGCCGAGATGCCACCGCTCGTACCCGCCCTCGCGGTCGGATTCCGTACCGAAGGTGAGGAGGTCTCCGGCCAGCAGGTCGACGATCCTCAACCGCCCGGTGTGGGGGTCCCAGCCGGGGCCCTCGCCGTGATGGGTGACGACCCCGGTCCACTGCTCGGCGCGCATGGCGCCCCCTCTCGTCCCGGCCTTCCCGACGGCCCGACGACCCGACCGTCCGACGGGTCCGGCACCATCGGCGGCCCCGATCACGATCACACGCTCCGGGCCGCACGCTTCAGCCCGTACGGTCCGCGCCGGTCGTGTGCCGACAGCGCCGCCGGTCCCCCGGCGGCGCCACACCGTGTACGCGTGCCCGCTTCTCAGGGCCTGGGCAGGGTACAGCCGGTACGGGTCAGATCGACCTTGCTGCCGGTGCCGACGCACGGCACGATCCCGTAGGTCTCCTGGGCGTAGTTGATGCCCTGGCGTACGGTCACGGTGCCGTTCTCGTCCACCTCGCACGGGTTGTTGACCGTGCAGCGCGCGCCGTCCTCATTGCCGGTGTTGTTGACGGCGACGACCTTGCCCGTGGTGTTGTCGATAACGGGCGAGCCCGAGGTGCCGCCGATCGTGTTGCACGCGGAGGTGTAGCGGACCGAGTCCTTCCAGGTCCAGCTCCCTTCCTTCAACTGGTAGGCGAATCCGTCGATGTCGCAGCTGTAGATCCGCTTCCAGTAGCCGGAGACGACCTTGATCGCGGTGCCCTGGACCGGGCGGGTGGCGTTGAGTTCCAGCGCCGATATCCCGTACGCGCTCTGTATCTGTGCGTAGGTGCTGGTGAGTTGGTAGAGCGAGACATCGGTGTCGGTCATGGTCGCGTACGCGATCTTGCTGGCGCGCAGGGTCGCGACGCCGGTGCCCGAGGAGTTCAGCAGGCTGAAGGTACGGGTGGACGCCCTGTCCACGATGACCTGGCCGGCGGTGGGCATGCCGCTCTCCAGGCAGTGGCCGTTGGACAGCACGAGAGCGGGGTCGCTCGGTTGTGAGGAGGGCGTACGGACAACGGAGCCGGAACAGTTGCTGAGCGCCACCGTTCCGGCGAAGTCGACTGCCTGGACCTTGGCTTGGGCGGGTGCCGCGGTCCGGGCGGTCTTCGTGGGCGCGCCCGCGTCATGGCTTGTGGCCATGGCGGGTGCCGCTCCCGCTCCGAGGAGCAGAACGGCGAGCAGCGCGCCGAGGAGAGGCTTTCTCATGTGGGGTCCCCTCTGTGACCGAAGTTCCTTCGGTTTTGTCATGGGCATTGTTGACGCATGTGTGGCAGCGGGCAACCATGCCTTGGCCATGAATCCCTCTCGCGGACCCCTGGGATTCCGGCCCCCGACATGACAGTGGGGGCGGTGCCGACCGGCACCGCCCCCACTGTCATCTCCTTCAGTTGATCAGATCATTCCCGGCCTTCACCGCGTCGGCACCGGCCTTCACCGCGCCCTTCACGGCGCCCACCTTCTTGTCGACCTTGTTCCCGAGGACACCTTCCACGACAGGCTCGGCCTTGGTGCCCACGGTCGCCGCGGTCTGCGCCGCACTGCTGAGGGTGGAGCCGAATTCGACCGCCTGGGCGGCGGGGGCGACGGCGGCGAGCAGCGCGGAGCCTGCCGCGGCGGCGGTGAGAAATCGATACGCGTTCATGATCGGTGTAACGCGTGGACACGGCAGAGGACACGCGCTCCTCCACCGGCGGAGGGACGCCACGGACGCGCACCATACGATTCCGGCATGACCGAAGAACCCACGCCGGAGCGCGCCGCACCGTCCGCCGCCAAGCCCACCCGGCGCCTCGACGCGCGCAGCCTGCGCGGGCTGGCCCATCCCCTGCGGATGAGCATCTTCGAACTGCTCAGGCTCGACGGCCCCGCCACCGCCACCCTGCTCTCCGAACGCCTCGGCGAGAACACCGGCACCATCAGCTGGCATCTGCGCCATCTCGCCGAGCACGGTTTCATCGAGGAGGAGACCGGGCGCGGTACGAAACGGGAGCGGTGGTGGCGCACGGTAAATGTGACGAACGTACTCAACACCGCCGATTTCCGGGACGATCCCGATGCCCGGGGCGCGGTGTCGGTCTTCACCCACGAACTGCTGCGACAGCATTTCGACCGGGTCACGCACTACCTGGGCGAGGAGTGGGGGGACGAGTGGCGCGACGCCGGCACGCTCTCGCAGTGGCGTGATCTGCGGATGACACCGGACCAGTTGCGGGCCCTCAACGAGGAGTTGGCGGCCGTCATCGGCCGCCATCTCCCCGCGCCGGACGCCGAGTCCGCCCCGGACGCGCTCCCGGTCGTCGTACAGCTCCAGTCGTTCCCCCGCAGGGAGCACGGCTCGCCGTGAACGGGGCACGGCCGGGGGCGCGTGGACGCGGCTCCGTATCAAGCCGCGTCCACGCCCGTACCCGTATCAGGCCGCGTCCGTAGCCGTGCCCGTACTCGTAGCCGTGCCCGTGCCCGTACCCGCGATCACCTCCGGGCGCAGCAGGGCCATGAGCCGGTCGGCCGGGAGCAGCCCCCGCTCCAGGACCAGTTCGGCGACACCGCGCCCCGACGCCAGGGCCTCCTTGGCGATCTCGGTCGCGGCGAGGTAGCCGATGTGCGGGTTGAGCGCGGTGACGAGCCCGATGGAGTTCTCCACGCTCGCGCGCAGGGTCTCCGTATTGGCGGTGATACCGGACACGCAGCGCTCGGCGAGCGTGACACAGGCGGCCCGCAGATGGGTGATGCTCTCCGAGAGGGAGTGCAGGATGATCGGTTCGAAGGCGTTGAGCTGGAGCTGACCCGCCTCCGCCGCCATGGTGATGGTGACGTCGTTGCCGATCACCTCGAACGCGACCTGGTTGACGACTTCCGGGATCACCGGGTTGACCTTGCCCGGCATGATGCTCGAACCCGCCTGCACCGGAGGGAGATTGATCTCCGCGAAGCCCGCGCGCGGTCCCGAGGAGAGCAGCCGCAGATCGTTACAGCTCTTGGAGAGCTTGACCGCGATGCGCTTGAGCACGCCGGAGAGATGGACGAAGGCGCCGCAGTCCTGGGTGGCCTCGACGAGATTGGCCGCGGTGACCAGGGGCAGTCCGGTGATGGCGGCGAGATGACGGCGGGCGGCCTCCGCGTAACCCGCCGGGGCGTTGAGACCGGTACCGATGGCGGTCGCGCCGAGGTTGATCTCGTGGACGAGGCAGACGGCCTCGGCCAGCCGGCACTCGTCCTCCTCCAGCATGACCGCGTACGCGGAGAACTCCTGGCCCAGGGTCATCGGCACCGCGTCCTGGAGCTGGGTCCGGCCCATCTTGAGGATCTCGCGGAACTCCTCGGCCTTGGCCGCGAACGCCTCGCGCAGGATCGTCATCGCGTCGAGCAGTTCCCGTACGGCGATGATCGTGGCGACATTGACGGCGGTCGGGTAGACGTCGTTGGTCGACTGGCTGAGGTTGACGTCCTCGTTCGGATGCAGTTCGTGGTAGTCGCCCTTGGTGTGGCCAAGGATCTCCAGCGCCCTGTTGGCGATGACCTCGTTGGCGTTCATATTGGTCGACGTACCGGCGCCGCCCTGGATCACGTCCACGACGAACTGGTCGTGCAGCAGGCCCTTGTCCCTGATCTCCCGGCAGGCGGCGGAGATGGCGTCGGCCTTCTCGGCGGTGAGCAGCCCGAGATCCTGGTTGGCACGGGCCGCGGCTTCCTTCACGGCGGCGAGCGCGTTGATCAGATGAGGGTAGGCGGCGATCGGTGTACCGGTGATGGGGAAGTTCTCCGAGGCGCGCAGGGTGTGGATTCCCCAGTACGCGTCGGAAGGTATGTCGCGGTCGCCCAGCAGGTCGTGTTCGCGGCGGTGGCCGGCAGTCATGTCGCGGGTCCTTCGTAAGAGCCGAGGGTGGGTGTCCCGTGGCGAGTGGACGGCGTAAGACGGGAGCGGGAAGGGGGAAAGGGGGAAAGGGGGAAAGGGGGAAGGGGGAAGGGGGAGCGGAACGGCTGAGCGGTGGAACGGTGTTACGCGACGGACGCGGCGCCCGGCTCACCCTGCGCGGACGCGGCAGGCGGGGCGGACGGATCCGAACCGGCCGGCGGGGCGAAGAAGGAGGCCGGCTCGCCTGCCGCACGCAGGGTTCCGACCTCCCGTCCGCCCCCGATGACCGGCGCGTGGTCGAATCCCGCCAGGACCTCCGGATCGATCCCGCACCGCGCGAGCGCCGCCGCGGTCACCGGCATCCTGGCGCGATCGGCGCCGTCGGCTATCTTCACGCCGACGGCCCGCCCGTCCGGCAGCGCCGCGATCTGCACGCCCTCGAACCCGTCCTTGGCGAGCAGTCCAGGCACCGCGCGCATCAGCCGGGCGACATCCCGGCCGCTGCCGGAGACCATCTCCGGGTGCTCGCGCATGGCGTGCGCGACCCGGCCCTCGGGGCTGTCGGGCACGGCCGTCGCGATCCGGGCCGCGGCCCGGGTGAGACCGTGCAGGGATACGGCGAAGAGCGGTGCGCCGCAGCCGTCGACCGTCACCCGTGCGATGCCCTGTCCGGTCAGTTCCTCGACGGTCGAGGCGATCTCCCACTGGAGTGGATGCCCGGGGTCGAGGTAGTTCTCCAGCGACCAGCCCCTGGCCTTGGCCGTCATCAGCATGGCGGCGTGCTTGCCCGAGCAGTTCTGGGCGAGCCGGCTCGGGCCGAGCCCGGCGCGGATCCACTCGTCCCGCACCGCCGGGTCGTACGGCAGATCGGGCACATTGCGCAGATCGTCCTCGGTCAGCCCGGCGGCGTCCAGGATGCGCCGGGCCGTGGCCAGATGGCGTTCCTCGCCGGAATGGCTGGCCGCCGTGAGGGCCAGCGACTCGCTGTCGAGCGGCGGCAGTCCCGCGCGGAGCAGTCCGACCGCCTGGACGGGCTTGAGCGCGGAACGCGGGTAGAACGCGGCCTCGATGTCGCCCGCGCTGAACTCCACACCGCCGTCCGCCGCGAGGACGACGACCGAGCCGTAGTGAACGCCCTCGACAACGCCTCCCCGTACGAGATGTGCGACGGGGACATGGGCCGGCTCGCGGACGGCGGGGGGCTCGCCCTGCGTGGGGCGCGTAGGTCGTGGCGGGCGCGACGGGGTGGTGCCTGCTGGGGTGGGGTCGCTCATGCTCAGCTCTCGTTGTCGTTCTTGGTGCCGGGGGAAGTCCCGGTACCGGTACGGGCAGCGGCAGCGGCTTCCCGTACGGTCCCGACCCGGCCCCGTACCAGGAACCAGCCCACGACCAGCGCCGCCCCGATCGCGGGCAGGGACAGGACGGTCGTACGTCCCGCGCCGCCGTCGGCGTACATCAGGACCAGCACCGACGCGAGGAAGGCCAGCGTGACGATCTCGGTCCACGGCGAGCCGGGGAGCCGGTAGCCGGGGCGTACGAGCAGCCCGGCCTGTGTCTTCCGCCAGAAGAGCAGATGACAGACCATGATCATGGCCCAGGTGCTGAGGATGCCGAGCGCGGCGAAGTTCAGCACGATCTCGAACGCCTCGCTCGGTACGAGGTAGTTGAGGCCGACGCCCAGCACACAGATCGAGGAGGTGAGCAGAATCCCGCCGTACGGCACCTGACTGCGGCTCATCACCCCGGTGAACTTCGGCGCGGACCCCGACATCGCCATGGAACGCAGGATGCGACCGGTGGAGTAGAGGCCGGAGTTGAGGCTCGACATCGCGGCGGTGAGGACGACGAGGTTCATCACGCCGCCGGCCGCGGGCACGCCGATATTGGACAGCACGGTCACGAAGGGGCTCTCGCGGGCGGAGTAGGCGTTCCAGGGCAGCAGCATCGTCAGCAGCACGACCGAGCCGACGTAGAAGAGGGCCACGCGCCACATGATGGAGTTGATCGCCTTCGGCATGATCTTCTCCGGGTTCGCGGTCTCGCCCGCCGTGACGCCGACGAGTTCGACGGAGGCGTACGCGAAGACCACTCCCTGGATGACCAGCAGCATCGGGAGCATCCCGGCCGGGAAGAAGCCGCCGTTGTCCGTGATCAGCGAGGGACCGGGGGTGTGGCCGTCGACCGGCTGCTGGGTGACCAGCAGGAAGATGCCTATCAGCATGAAGAGGACCAGCGCACCGACCTTGATGATCGCGAACCAGAACTCCAGTTCGCCGAAGATCTTCACGGAGATCAGGTTCACGGTCAGCACGACCGCGAGTGCGATCAGGGCGATCACCCACTGCGGGACGTCGGTGAACATGCCCCAGTAGTGGGTATAGGTGGCCACCGCCGTGATGTCCGCGATGCCGGTGGTCGCCCAGTTCAGGAAGTACATCCAGCCCGCGACGAACGCGCCCTTCTCACCGAGGAATTCACGGGCGTACGAGACGAACGCACCGGAGGACGGCCGGTGCAGCACCAGCTCTCCGAGGGCGCGCACCACGAGGAAGGCGAAGACTCCGCAGACGGCGTAGGCCACGGCCAGCGAGGGCCCGGCGTCGGCGAGCCTGCCGCCCGCGCCGAGGAACAGCCCGGTGCCGATGGCTCCGCCGATGGCGATCATATTGATATGCCGGGACTTCAGGGACTTGCTGTATCCGGCGTCACCGGCGTCGATGTGCGCGCCGTGCGGCTCAGGTTCCCGCTGTGACGGTCGCGGCTTGTGGAGGGATCGTTCACTCACGCCCGGGCTTCGCCTTCTGTGGGGGGAACTTCTGTGGGGGGAATCGCTGTGGGGGGAATCGCTGTGGGGAGAGCTGCTGTGGGAGGAACCGCGCGCCGCGGCGAGCGCACGATGGTGGTCAACGTCGACTCGACGCGGGCCAGATGGTGGGTCATGGCTTCCACGGCGTCGTGCTCGGAACGGTCCACGAGCGCGTCGACGATCGCCTGGTGCTCCTGATTCGACTGCTCGCGCCGGCCGCCGAGATCGTTGAGGAACGCCGACTGGCGGGCCAGCGCGTCCCGGATCTCCTCGATGACTCGCCGGAAGACCGGATTCTGGGCGGCCCGCGCGACCGCGAGATGGAAGAGGGTGTCCATCGCCACCCACGCGGTGGTGTCGGTCTCCCGCTCCATCCGCTCCAGCAGATGCGCGAGATGGTCAAGGTCCTCGGGGGTGCGGCGGAGCGCCGCGTACCCGGCCACCGGGATCTCCACATGGCGGCGCACCTCAAGGAGGTCGCTCGCCGAGTAGTCGCCGAAGGTCGGGTCCTCGACCGGACCGTGGGAGAGGACGAAGGTGCCCTTGCCGGTGCGCGAGACCGTGAGCCCCATGGTCTGGAGCGCGCGCAGCGCCTCCCGGAGCACGGGTCTGCTCACTTCCAGGCGGCGGCAGAGCTCCGCCTCGGAGGGAAGCTTCTCCCCCACGGCGTACTCACCGCGCTCGATGGCGCCGCGAAGATGACCGAGCACCGCTTCCAGGGCACTGATCCGCTTGGGCGCCTCGCCAGCTGTCTGGCTGTCTGACAGGTTCACCCGCGCATCCTGAACCCCCCGGGAGATCGCTGTCAAGAATTCCGTCCGCGCGTGCTCCTCCAGCTCCGGCACCTACAGCGCGGAGCCCGCCACTCTCCGCCTCGCCGAGACCATGGTCGAGGCACTGCTCGGCACGGGGCTGCCCGAGCGCGAGGCGGCGTGGGCCTGCTGGACGCTGGTCTACTTCGTACTGGGACTGTCCCAGGAGAGCAAGCGGCTCCGGAGTCGGCCGGCCATGACCTCGCCCGTGCGCTCGCCTCCGGACACCACCCCTCACTGAGCCGGGTGGTGGCGCACTTCGAGGACACCTCTTTAGACGAGCGCTTCGACTACGGCCTTTCCCTCATCCTGTGGTCACCGAGCGAACGGGCGGGCCGGCACGGCTGATCCGCCTCCCTTCACTTCACTTCCTTGAGCCTTCCGTTGCCCACGTCGAAGACGAATCCGCGCACGTGGTCGGTGTACGGGATGAACGGGTTGGTGGTGATCCGGCGCAGCGACTGACGTACGTCCCCCTCCACATCCGGGAACGCCTCCGCCGCCCAGGGCGGCCGGATACCGGTATCGGCCTCGATGTCGCGCTTGAAGTCGTCGTCGTGGAAGGTGAGCATTCCGCAGTCGGTGTGGTGGATGAGGATGATCTCGCGGGTACCCAGCAGGCGCTGGCTGATGGCCAGGGAGCGGACCGCGTCATCGGTGACCACTCCCCCGGCGTTACGGATGACGTGCGCCTCGCCGTCCGACAGACCGAGGATGCGGTAGACGTCGAGGCGCGCGTCCATGCAGGCGAGCACAGCGAGTCGCCGGGAGGGAGGAAGCGGCAGCGCGCCCCCGTAGGAAGCCGCGTACTTCGCGTTGTTGGCGAGGTATTCGTCGGTGACGGACATATCTGTCCCACTTTCCGTAGCTGACCGGGTCAGAGTAGAGGCCCGGCATTCGACTACAGAAGGCGACAATCCGTCCCGCTACGACATTGCCACGCGGCGGCGATCCCCGGGGGCGGCGGCAGCGGTCAGAAGGGCCGGTCGCCCGCGATGGCGACGCGCTCGGCCACCCGGCGGTGCGGAGCGTAGTCATTGACCGCGTAGTGCTGGGTGGCGCGGTTGTCCCAGAAGGCGATGTCCCCCGCCTGCCAGCGGAACCGCACCTGGTACTCGGGCACGTGGGCCTGCTGGAACAGCAGTCGCAGCAGCCGGTCGCTCTCCGCACGCTCAAGACCCACGATCCGGGTGGTGAAAGAGGTGTTGACGAACAGCATCCGCCGGCCGGTCTCGGGGTGGCGCCGTACGACGGGATGCTCGACGGGCGGGAACAGCTCCTGGAACGGGACCAGTTGAGCGGGCGAGGAGAACCGGACGAAGCCCGGGACGAAGTCGTGCACGGCGCGGGCGCCGTCGATACGGTCCTTCACGTCCCGCGGCAGATTGTCGTACGCCGCCGCCATGTCGGCCCACATGGTGTCACCGCCGACCGGCGGCACCTCGCGCAGTTGCAGCACCGCGCCGAGCGCGGGCCGCTCGCGGAACGTCACATCCGCGTGCCAGACATTCTCGAAGGTGGGCACCGCGCTCCGGTCGAAACGGACCACCTCCGGAGCGTCGCCGGTGGCCAGCAGCGGATTGGTCTCCAACTCGCCCCAGTTGCGGGCGAAGGCGCGCTGCGCGTCGGAGGACAGATGCTGCCCGCGGAAGAAGAGCACCTTCCACTCCAGCAGCGCCCGGTTGAGCTCTTCGCGTACGGCGGGGGCCGGCGGGAGGGACAGATCGAGCCCGCGGATCTCGGCGCCGATGATCCGACCCTGCGGGACGAGCTCGAAGAGTTCGTACGGCCGGTCCTCCCACTTCTCCGGGACGCGGCGCAGCGCACGAGGGCCTTCGTACAGGCCGTCGGCGGGTATGCGGTGATCACGCAGTGCGGGTGACACGGACGGTACGGAGGTGGTGGAGGGGGCGGCGATGGTCACGGGTCTCCTCTGGGGAACGACGGCAGGCGCCACACAGGGCAGTTCGGCGGAGGCGAGGTCCCGGAGCGGACGGGCCCGGTGAGAACGGCGGGCCGGCGGGCGCTACGGGTGGTGTCGCGGGTCAGCGACAGGAACGGGCCGGGGGAGATCCCACCCGGCCGCGGCGACGCAGAAAGCTGTGGCCGCGGGGCGCGCACTCACCGTGGGGACCGCTGTGACGCGGCTCCGCTGCACGGAAGGTCGAGTACGTACCCATGGCAGGCACCGTACCTCAGATCGCCCGGCGGAACTCGGTGAGGAGTTGTCTGGTCCGGCTCGCGGACTCCGCGTGGGCCACCATCCGGTCCATGACCTGCTTGTGCTCGGTGACCTCGGCGTTCTGATCGAGATAGAGGGCACCGGTCAGATACTCGATGTACACCATGTCAGGCACTTCGGGCAGATCAAAGCGGAACAGCACGAACGGACTGTAGGTGCCTGGGTGATGACCCGAGGCGAACTCGGCTATCTGGATCGTCACATTGGGCAGCTCCGTCGCCGCCAGCAGCCGGTCGATCTGTGCCCGCATCACCGCCGACGAGCCGACGGGTCTTCGTAGCACCGTCTCGTCCAGGACAACCCAGAGGGCAGGGGCATCGGCACGGGTCAGCAGCGCCTGGCGCCGCTTGCGCAGCGCGACATGGCGTTCGACCCTGCCGGGTTCGGTCATCCGGCCCAGGGCGCCCGCGGTGAGGACCTCGCGGGCGTACTCCTCGGTCTGGAGCAGTCCCGGTACGAAGTGCGGTTCGTAGGAACGAATGGTCGTGGCGGCCTCTTCGAGGCTCACGTATCCGCTGAACCAGTCCGGGAGTATGTCGTAGAACCGCTGCCACCAGCCCGGTTCGTTCGCCTCGTCCGCCAGCCGCAGGAAGATCTCGGCATCGTCGGCGGGCACGCCGTAGGCGGGTAACAGGATCTGCACATAAGGGATCTTGAGCGAGACCTCGGCCGTCTCCATCCGGCGGACGGTGGCGGCGGTGACACGCAGCAGCTTGCCGGCCTGCTCCCTGCTCAGACCCGCGCCCTCGCGCAGGGTCTGCAACTGCTTGCTGAGGACGAGTTGGCCGATCGTCGGCGCGGAGCGCGGCTCGCTCACGTCCCACCTCTACACACCACAGCACCCCCCGAGCACCACCGCTTACACCGGGGCAGTCTGCCACAGCGAATCGCGCCTGAACATGGGTATCTGACGGCCCGTTCGGAACTCCCGGGAGTGGTGTCCGAGGGGCGTCGGGGGGCGTCGGGAGGGGCGTCGGGAGCGGTGCTCCGAGACCGGTCGAGGAGCCGATCGGTCAGGAAGCGGGGAGTGTGAAGCCCAGTTCCCGCGCGGCCAGGGCGGGGGTGGGCTGTGACCAACGCTCGACGGCGTGCTCGGTGCTGGACAGCGAGCGCGTCTCGGCGAGGTCGAGATAGAGCGTCCCGCCGAGATGGTCCGTCTCGTGCTGGACAATACGGGCGGGCCATCCCGAGAACTCCTCGTCGAGCTCCCGGCCCCGCTCGTCCTGCCCACGCAGCCGGACCCGTGCGTGCCGTACGACCACGGCCTGCCAGCCGGGGACGCTCAGGCAGCCTTCGAAGAACGCGGCCCGGCCGTCGCCGAGCGGCTCGTACGACGGGTTGACCAGCACGCGGAACGGCTGTGGCACCCGGCCCCGCGCGGCGCGCACCTCGTCACTCACCTCGGCGGGGTCCTCGATGACCGCGAGCCGCAGGGGGATCCCGACCTGAGGCGCCGCCAGTCCGACGCCGGGCGCGGCATGCGTCGTCTCGCGCATCACACGCACCAGGCGCTCCAGCCGGGCGTCCCCCAGCTGTCCCTCGTACGGGGCCGCGGGGCGCCGCAGCACGGGATCACCCGCGGACACGATGGGAAGCGGGGAGGGCCCGTCGAGAAGGGAATCGACGAGATCGGTGAGTTCGGTGCGCGTCATGGCCTGCATGGCCCCACTTTCCCAGACTTCGGGAGCTTTCCCGGACTTCGGGAGCTTTCCCGGACTTCGGGAGCTTTCCCGGACTCCGGGAGAGGGGCCGCTCACCGGGGAAGAGGCCGCGCCTGTTCTTCGAGGGACGGCCGGCCCGCCCGGCATCCCGGGGCGGGCCGAACCGCTCGACTCAGGTCCTTCGGGTGGCGCCGCGGCCCTTCTTCATCGCCGCTCCCGCGCACACCAGACCGAGCAGGATGGTCAGCGCTCCGATGACCGCGTTCGTCCAGATGATGCCCTTGTCGGGCCCGGTGCCGACGACCCAGGGCGCGATGATCAGCCACACACCCATGGCGCACATGGCCCAGCTGAGGCCGTACATGCGCTGCGGCATGACGGTGAAGCCCACCGCCAGAACCACGAGCGCGATTCCCATGATGAGGTTGTGCGTCGCCAGTGCCGGCTGGGTGGTCGTGAAGTGGATGATCCACGGCGACAGGGCGCAGAACAGGCCGACAAGGAACAGTGGTCCGTCGACGAGCGCCACATCGCGTCCACCGAGCATGCGGTTGTAACGCTCCCGCATCTCCGGGACATCGGGGTGACCGGCCAGGTCCTGCCTCGTATGTGAGACGTCCTGCCTCGGGTGTGAGACGTCGGCCATACGACTCGCCTCCTTCGATCGCGAAGTCTGACCGTGCTGCACGGCATCGAGCCGCACCAGACCCATTCTGCGCGCTTTGGGAGCTTTTGTGTAGTGGTGGGATAAGAAGACCGAGATATCTTTTACCTATAAAACACACGCTAATCTTTTTCCCTGCCGGAGCACACCCCACGGGTCCGCCCGCTCCCGGTCAGGAGCACCGTCCGGTTGCGGCGGCCGCGGCGACATCTTGCCGCTGCCGCGGCGGGCGCCGAGCCCGCCCTCCGGACGGACGGCGCTGCTTCGAAGACAGGACCTGGGCCGTCCGGATCTGATCCACTCCACCTCCGCCGGGGCGATGTGCGCGCTCTACGCGCACGGTCTGCCGTACGCGGCCCGTGCCCGCACCCTGGCCCTGCTCGTCCGTCACACCGCGCCGGTCGCGCCCGTACTGTAGGCCGCCGGAACCGGAGCAGAGGAGCGTACCCGTGGCCGAGGACATCGTCGCAGGCGTGATGCGGCAGTGGCAGCAGGTACTGCCCGATCTGGATACCGCCCCGATGGCGGTCATCGGACGGCTCAACCGCTGTTCCGCGCTCCTCCAGCAGGCCGCCGACGCGCCCCTCCGGCGGGAGGGACTGACCCGGCCCGAGTTCGACATCCTGGGGACCCTGCGCCGTACGGACCGGGAGCTGACCCCGGGCAGGATCGCCCGGGAGACCTTCGCCTCCGGGGCTGCCGTGACCAAGCGGCTGCGCCAGCTGGAGGAGCGGGGACTGATCGCGCGGCGCCCGGACGAGCGGGACCGCCGTGTCACCCATCTGTCCCTGACCACCGAGGGGCGTGAACTGCTCGACCGGCTGCTGCCCGAGCAACTGGGGTACGAGGCCACCCTGCTGGACGGGCTCGGCACCCGGAACCAGGAGCGGCTGGCGGGCTCGCTGGGCGAGTTGCTGGTCCTGCTGGAGGGGCGGCTGGGAAGCCTGCTCGACTCTTGACGGGGCGCGCCACGGGGGAAGCCGTACCGGGAGACGCCTTCCGGCAGAAAGGACCTCCCCCGTGCCCGTCGAGGATTTCCCGCGCTATCCCCTGCTCTTCGGACCGAGCCCGATCCACCGGCTGGACCGGCTGACCGATTTCCTCGGCGGCGCCCGCGTCTGGGCCAGGCGCGAGGACTGCAACTCCCCTCTCGCCTACGGCGGGAACAAGACGCGCAAGCTGGAGAAAGGAGCGCCGTCCGCTCGGAGGGCGGGCTCGGCAGCGTCCGGTGCGTGCGATCGCACGGCCTAGGTCCTGTCTTCAAAGTAGCGCCGTCCGCCCGGAGGGCGGGCTCGGCGGCGGTCGGTGCGTGCGATCGCAAGGCGGAGGGTCGCCCCAGTACTGGATGTACTGGGGTGATCCCGACAACGCGGCGAGCGTGCGTGCCGGGCGTCGCCGAGCAGGCGGGACTTTGAAGACAGGGCCTAGCCCCGGCGGGGTTCGGTATCGGAATCAAGGACTCCTGGCAGCGGGCGCTGGACGCGTTCGACTGATGACGTGACGGGGTGACCGCGTGACGGCGTGACCGGGCGACCGGATGACCCCGGTGGCGCAACCGCCGTCAGCCGAGGAACGCCGCCACCACGACCAGCCCCGGCACCGACAGCATCGTGGACAGCAGAATCGATTCGCGGGCCAGCCGCTCGGCGACGCGATAGCGGGACGCGTAGGTATAGAGGTTCTGCGCGGCCGGCAGCGCGGAGGTCACCACGACATCGAGCAGAGCCGCGCCGTGCAGCCCGAAGACCAGGGCCCCGAGCGCCCAGGCCACCAGCGGCTGGCCCACGGATTTCAGGACCGCGGACAGCAGCACGGGCCGGCGGTCGGGGCCCCGGCCCGGGAGGGCGCTGCCGTACAACGAGATACCGAAGGCCAGCAGCACCGCCGGAACGGACATGTTGCCGATCAGTACCAGCGGGTCCAGCACCGGGCCGGGCACCGTCACCCCCGTCGCCGCCACGGCGACTCCGCACAGCGAGCTGGCCGCGACCGGGTTGCGCAGCGGTGTCGTCACCCGTTGCCACACCGGTCGCTTCTCGCCGGAGCCCGAGAGATCGAGCACCGTCAGCGCGATCGGTGTGACCACGATCTGCTGGAAGAGCAGTACGGGCGCCACCAGCGAGGCGTCGCCGAGGACATACACGGCGATCGGGATGCCGAGATTCCCGGCGTTGACATAGCTGGAGCAGAGCGCGCCGATCGTGGTGGCCCCCACGTCCCAGCGGCGTACGAGCGCGACCGCCACGAACACCCCGGCGGCGGCCGCCGTACTGAGCGCGGTGATCAGCAGCCTGCTGGAGAGGACCACGGACAGATCGGCCTGGGCGAGCGTCGTGAACAGCAACGCCGGCGTGGCCACGTGGAAGGCGAGCTTGGTGAGCACCTCGCGCCCGTTGTCCCCGAGATATCTGCGCCGTCCTATCAGATAGCCGACACCGATGACGACCGCGATGACGCCGAATCCGGTCAGTACCCCGCGCACCGCACGCCCCCGTCGGTGGAGAAGGCGACCCTCGTCGGCCGTACGGGTACATGCGTCATGCAGCCAACCTTCCCGAGGAACGCCACCCGAGGTCAACGTGATCTCGCGCACCGGGACAGGCCCACTGCCGCCGGTTCCGACCGGACAGCGTCCGGCTGACGGGGGGTCAGTTCAGCGGCTTGTCGACGACCGCCTTCGCGTGGCTGAAGGTGTCGATCGAGTACTCGCCGTGGTAGCGCCCCATGCCGCTCGCGCCGACACCGCCGAAGGGCAGCTCCGGCATCGCCAGATGGGAGACGGGCAGCCCGAAGGTGAGTGCGCCGGAGGAGGTCTCCTCGGTCAGCCGCCGCTTGGTCTCCTCGGACTCGGTGAACGCGTAGAGCGCCAGCGGCTTGTCACGGTCGTTGATGAAGGCGATCGCCGCGTCCAGGTCAGGTACGGAGATGATCGGCAGGACGGGGCCGAAGATCTCCTCGCGCATCACCGGGGCGTCCGGCCGGACGTCGGCCATTACGGTCGGGTCGATATGGCGGGCCGCGCGGTCGCTGCCACCACCCAGGACGACGCGTCCGTCGCCGAGGAACGGGATCAGCCGGTCGAAGCTCCGCTCGTTGACGATCTTCCCGTACTTCGGGTTGCCCGCGGGATCGTCCCCGTACAGCGATCGGACGGCGGCGGTCAGCCGCGGCTCCAGCTCGGCCGCCGTCTCACCGATGGCGAGGATGTAGTCGGGCGCGACACAGGTCTGGCCCGCGTTGGCGAACTTGCCGCGCGCGATCCGCCGCGCGGTGACCTCCAGATCGGCGCCCGGCTCGACCACGGCCGGGCTCTTTCCGCCCAGCTCCAGGGTGACGGGTGTGAGATGGCGGGCGGCGGCGGTCATGACGATGCGCCCGACCGGCCCGCTGCCGGTGTAGAAGATATGGTCGAAGCGCTGCTCCAGCAGGGCGGTGGTCTCCGGGATCGCGCCCTGGACCACGGCGACGGCCTCGTTGTCGAGATAGCGCGGCACCAGCTCGGCGAGGGCGGCCGAGGTCGCGGGCGCCAGCTCGCTGGGTTTGATGACCACGGTGTTGCCCGACGCGAGCGCTCCCACCAGCGGCGCGAGCACGAGTTGCACGGGGTAGTTCCACGGGCCGATGATCAGCACCACCCCCAGCGGATCCCGCACGATCCGGGCCCCGGCGGGGAGGAAGGCATCGGGGACGGCGGCCGGCCTGGGGCGCAGCCACTCCTCCAGACGCGCGACCGTATGGTCCAGCTCGTTGAGCGTGAACCCGATCTCGGCGCGGTACGCCTCGGCCGGGTTCTTGCCCAGATCCGCGAGCAGGGCCGCCTGGAGTTCGTCGGTCCGCTCGGTGAGCAGTCGTCGTAGGGCGTCGAGCTGTCCCAGCCGCCAGGAGAGCGGCTTGCTGCGGCCGGTGTTGAAGGTGGCGCGCAGCCGCGCGACAGTGGCGGCGGGGGTCGCGGTGACGGTGGTCATGGCACTGCTCCTTGCTCGGCGGGGTGCGGGGGCTCGTGGTGCGGGACGGGATCACCGCACGGGATCACCGCACGGGATCACTATGCGCGAAGGATGGGACGCATGGAGGACGTACGACGGACGCATAAGGCTCGTATGGGACACGCATGAGGGAAGGGAAAAGTGACGGATGATCAGTGACCCGGACCCGGACGCGGAACCAAAATCGGACGCGGAACCAGAACCGGAACCGGAACCCGTCGTGGGCGTGGAGCCCTATGCCGGTGGGGAACCCGTCGTCGGTCGGCAGCCCGTCGTCAGCACCGAGTACGGCCGGGTGCGCGGCCGGATCGAGCGCGGGGTCGCCGTCTTCCGCGGTATCCCGTACGCGGCGGCGCCCGTCGGCCCGTACCGCTTCCGCGCGCCGGCCGCGCCCGCGCCGTGGGACGGTGTCCGTGACGCCTCCGCCTTCGGGCCGACCGCCCCGAAGACCCCGTACGCCCCGCCGCTGGACCGGCTGCTGCCCGATCCGTCCGTGCCGGGGGACGACTGTCTGAACCTCAACGTGTGGACCCCCGATCCGGGCGGCGCCGGGCTCCCCGTCATGGTCTGGATCCACGGCGGCTCGCTGCGGCACGGCTCGTCGGCCGTTCCCACCTACGACGGCGCCGCGTTCGCCCGGGACGGCGTGGTTCTCGTGTCGCTGAACTACCGGCTCGGCGTCGAGGGGTTCGGGATGTTCCCCGACGCGCCCGCCAACCTGGGGCTGCGGGACCAGCTGGCGGCACTCGCGTGGGTACGGCGGAACGTCGCGGCCTTCGGCGGCGATCCCGAACTGGTCACCGTCTTCGGCGAATCCGCCGGGGCGTTCTCCGTCGCCGGGATCCTGGCCTCCCCGCTCTCCGCGGGCCTGCTGCGGCGGGCCGTGCTGCAGAGCGGTGTCCCGTCCGCCGTCACCCCGGCCAGGGCCCGGCGCACCACCCGGCGCATCGCCCGGCGGCTGGGCGTCCCGGCCACGGCGGCGGCCCTCGCCGGGGTGGACCGCGGCCGGCTGCTGCGGGCACAGCGCGAGATGACCGCGGGCAGCCCGCTGGGCGGGGGCGCGAGCTTCGATCTCGTGGTGGACGGCGAGGTGCTGCCCCGCGACCCGGCCGCCGCGCTGGCGGCGGGGCAGAGCGCGGAGATCGGTCTGCTGATGGGGACCACCTCGCAGGAGTACCGGCTGTGGCTCATACCCAGCGGCGCGCTCGACCGGATCGGTCCGGTCGCGCTGCGGCTGGCCATGGCCCGGTTCCGGGTACGGAGCCGGACCGCGGCGGTGTACCGGGCCAACCGGCCGGACGCGTCGCCCGGGGAGCTGCTTGGCGCGCTCGCCACCGACCGGCTGCTGCGTATCCCGCTCACCCGGCTCGCCGACGCGCGCCGGAAGGTCCGGGCCGTCACCTACTTCTACGAGTTCGCCTGGCCCTCGCCGGTCCAGCGGCTCGGCGCGTGCCACGCCCTGGAGATCGGCTTCGTCTTCGACACCCTGCGCGAGCCGGCCACGATCTCGCTCACCGGCACCGAGGCGCCGCAGTCCCTCGCGGACACCATGCACGCCGACTGGGTGCGCTTCGCGACCACGGGGGATCCGGGCTGGCCCGCCTGGGACGCCTCGCGCCCGGTGATGACGTACGGCCCCGGCGCGCCCGAGGTCGTCCACGCCCCGAGGGACGACGAACGCCGCGCCTGGGACTGACCGAAGGCACGGGCGCGGAGGGGACGGCCGGGCCCCTCGGCGTACCTACCGGGGAGGCCGGCTCGTCCCGTCGTTGTGCGGATCCGCTGATCAGCGCAGTGCGGTCAGCGCGCCGCTGTCGAAGGGCACCAGTTCGTCCGCCCGGCCCTCGATCGTCTTCACCGCCCACTCGGGATCGGCCAGCAGCGCGCGCCCGACGGCCACCAGGTCGAATTCGTCCCGCTCCAGCCGGTCCAGCAACGGTTCGATACCCGCGACCCCCTTCACCTTGCCCTGCTCGACGGCCTCCAGGAACACGCTGTCCAGTCCGACGGAGCCGACGGTGATGGTGGGCCGACCGGTCAGCTTCTTCGCCCAGCCGGCGAGATTCAGCTCCGAGCCGTCGAACTCCGGCTCCCAGTACCGGCGTGTCGAGGCGTGGAAGACATCGGCGCCCGCCTCGGCCAGCGGGGTGAGCAGGCGTTCCAGCTCTTCGGGGGTTTCGGTCACCTTGGCGGTGTAGTGGTGCGCCTTCCACTGCGACAGCCGGAAGATGATCGGGAAGGACGGCGACACGGCCGCGCGCGTGGCCGCGACGATCTCGGTGGCGAAGCGGACCCTGGACGCCTCGTCGCCGCCGTAGGCGTCGGCGCGCCGGTTCGTACGGGACCAGAGGAACTGGTCGATGAGGTAGCCGTGGGCTCCGTGCAGCTCGATACCGTCGAACCCGAGGCGCTCGGCGTCGGCCGCCGCGGCGGCGAAGGCCGCGACGACCGCGTCGATCTCGGCGAGGCTCATCGCCCGGCCCGCCGGGTTGCCGTCCAGGCCCAGCCCCGACGGGCTGACCGCCTTCGCCGCGGACTCGTCGTCGGTCACCCGGCCGGTGCCCTCCTGCCAGAGCTGCGGAACGATCCGGCCGCCGGCGCGGTGTACGGCATCGACGACCCGGGCCCAGCCGGCGAGCGCGTCCTCCCCGTAGAAGCGCGGGATCCGCTCCTCCCGCCCGGAGTAGGGATGGTCGACATGCGTCCCCTCCGTGATGATCAGGCCCACGCCGCCGGCCGCCCGGCGCGCGTAGTAGTCCGCCACATCGGCGCCGGGGACACCACCTGGCGAGAAGTTGCGCGTCATGGGCGCCATGGCGATCCGGTTCGGCAGGACAAGGTCCCCGATGCTGAAGGGGCGGGAAAGGGTCTGTCCCGCCCTGTTCGCCCGCTCGTTGGGGGTCGCTGATGTCGTCGCCGGTACCGTCGATGTCACGGGTGGTCTCCCTCGGATCGCTGGAGAGTTGTCAATCACTCCCCGCGCTCAACGAGGTGGGTCAGGAGCGTATTCCCTGGCCGGGGAGCTCGTCCGGGAGGGGAGCGATGTCCTCGCCCGGGGTCCTCGCCAGTCGCCGGTGGGCTCGGGGGCGGGCTCGGATGGAGACGCGTTCACCATCTTCGCCGGCCTCGCTCCTCCGGTCTCGCCTCTCCGGTCTCGCTCCTCCGCTCTCGCCGTGCTCGCCGTGCTCGCGGGCGGCGTCTTCCTGTCCCGGACGGCGAACAGGGACCGCACGATCGGGTGAATGTGGCGCGGCGGTGATTGCCGGGCGCAGAGGCCCCGATACGTGGCGAGGACGCTCCTCGGCCCAGTGACAGCACGCTTCCGGGGAATTCCACGGAAGGCGAAGACAATTCTCGCGACGCGCCGGAGGGAAGAAGGTCGCACCGGCCGGGTGAAAGCAACGCCATGCTGCTGCCGAGTTCACACGCCACTGTTGACCGGAGGAGCGTTGCAGTGACCACGACGGGCACGGAAGAATCGGCGGAGGCCGACGACAGCTACGAGAATGAGCTGCCGGTACGGCGCAGGGAGCCGGGCAAAGTCATCGTGGGGTGGCTGACCACCACCGATCATAAGACGATCGGCACGCTCTATCTCCTCACGTCGTTCGGGTTCTTCATCATGGGCGGGGTGCTGGCGCTCTTCATGCGCGCCGAACTGGGCCGTCCCGGTATTCAGATCATCTCGTACGAGCAGTTCAATCAGGCGTTCACGATTCACGGCACGATCATGCTGCTGATGTTCGCGACACCGCTGTTCGCCGGATTCACGAACTGGATCATGCCACTGCAGATCGGTGCGCCCGATGTGGCGTTCCCACGGCTCAACATCCTCGCGTACTGGCTCTATCTGTTCGGGTCGCTCATCGTCGTAGCCGGTTTTCTCACTCCGAACGGCGCGGCGGACTTCGGGTGGTTCGCGTACTCACCGCTGACCGACGGGGTCCGCTCGCCCGGGGTCGGCGGCGATCTGTGGATCATGGGTCTGGCCTTCTCCGGCTTCGGTACGATCCTCGGGTCGGTCAACTTCATCACCACGATCGTCTGTATGCGCGCGCCCGGCATGACGATTTTCCGGATGCCGATCTTCACCTGGAACGTGCTGCTGACCGCCGTACTGGTCCTGTTCGCCTTCCCCGTTCTGGCCGCCGCGCTGCTCGTGCTGGAGGCGGACCGTAAATTCGGCGCGCATGTCTTCGAAGCAGCCAATGGCGGGGCGTTCCTGTGGCAGCACCTCTTCTGGTTCTTCGGCCATCCGGAGGTCTACATCATCGCCCTGCCGTTCTTCGGCATCGTCACGGAAATCCTCCCGGTCTTCAGCCGCAAGCCGGTCTTCGGCTATATCGGTCTGGTGGCGGCGACGATCTCGATCGCGGGGCTGTCGATCACGGTCTGGGCGCACCATATGTATGTGACCGGTGGTGTGCTGCTGCCGTTCTTCTCGTTCATGACCTTCCTGATCGCGGTGCCGACCGGGGTGAAGTTCTTCAACTGGATCGGCACGATGTGGAACGGTTCGCTGTCCTTCGAGACGCCGATGCTCTGGTCGATCGGCTTCCTGGTCACGTTCCTCTTCGGCGGTCTGACCGGCATCATCCTGGCGTCGCCACCGATGGACTTCCATGTGTCCGACTCCTACTTCGTGGTGGCGCATTTCCACTATGTGGTGTTCGGCACGGTGGTGTTCGCGATGTTCGCCGGATTCCACTTCTGGTGGCCGAAGTTCACCGGCAAGATGCTGGACGAGCGACTCGGGAAGATCACGTTCTGGACGCTCTTCGCCGGTTTCCACGGCACCTTCCTCGTCCAGCACTGGCTGGGCGCCGAGGGTATGCCGCGCCGTTACGCGGACTATCTCGCCGCCGACGGCTTCACCGCGCTGAACACCGTCTCCACGATCGCCTCGTTCGTTCTCGGCCTGTCGATGCTGCCGTTCTTCTACAACGTCTGGAAGACCACCAAGTACGGCAAGCCGGTCGAGACCGACGACCCCTGGGGGTACGGGCGTTCGCTGGAATGGGCCACTTCCTGCCCGCCGCCGCGGCACAACTTCATCACGCTGCCACGAATCCGTTCCGAGTCCCCCGCGTTCGATCTGCACTACCCGTCCATCCGGCTGCTCGACGAGGCGCAGAACAACCCCGGCGCCGCCACCACCTCGGCAGCGGGTGACCAGCGCAAGTGACCGCCCCGGTCCCTTGTGCGAAGAGCGCGACTCGTACCACGACTCATACCGCGACTCGCACAAGGGGAGCAAGGAGAAAGGCAAGGAGAAACGCGTGGAGCCCGACAAGGACAGCGCCCGCGGTCTCTACCAGATCGAGGGTTATCTGCTCTGGAGCGCGGAGGTCGAGGACGTACGCCGGCAGGCGGCCCGCTTCACCGCGCAATTGCCCTGGCTGACCACGGCCCAGCGCGAGGACGTGGAGAGGGTCTATACCGCGGACCGGTTGGCCGCCTCCCGGGCGATGCTCGTACGCATCTCCGACCGCGCGACCGAACTGCGCCACGAATACACCGCGCGCTACCGGCGGCTCAGAACGCGCGCGGTGGCAGCGTCCGTTGTGGCCATCGGGGCGGCGAGCGGCGCCTGTGGCGCGGTCACCTATCTGACCCGTTGACAGAAACCGCCCAGGCAGCACATATCACACGAACCGGACGCAAGGCGACGCGCCGGACGGATTTCAATTCGGCTTGATTCTTACGCGGGATCGAGCGATCCTGTGAAGCAGCCGTGAATTCATCTTCATAACCGTCCGGCGATACCTCTCCGATCATGCCTTTTCGCTTGCGAACGGCATCGCGGTCAACAATCACCGATGACCGATTCGCCATCTTGACCACCCTTGAGACAAAATCCAGACTCGCAAGCGGCACTCATGCATCAGGAGCCACTGGCGCATGCGCATGCGCCAGTCGCATCCGCATGCGGATGGCCCTGCGAGACCGATATCGCACGGGGTGTGTGACGGGGGAACAACGGGGAGAGCGTAGGTGAGTTCGGCATATTCGCGCATTCCCTTCACTTCCCCTCCTCATCTCTTGGTGCGCGAAGGGAATGGAGGGGGAATGCCGACGCACATGGGCTATCCCGGCGTATACATCGAAGAGCTTCCCAGCAGCATCCGTACCATCGCCTCGGTCACCACCTCGGTGACCGCGTTCGTGGGGCACACCCGCCGGGGTCCGCTCAATCAACCCGTGCGGATCACCAGCTTCGCGGACTTCGAGCGTCGCTTCGGCGGGCTCACCTCCCAGAGCGCTGTCAGCTACGCCGTCCACCAGTTCTTCGGCAACGGCGGCTCCGTCGCGGTGATCGTGCGCGTGGCCAAGGCCGGCACCGGCGAAGAAGCCCGCGTCACACTCGAATCCACCGAGGGGCACAGTCAGTGCCCGGTGCTTGAGGTACGCGCCAAGGAGCCCGGCGTCTGGGGCTCGGGGCTGCGGGTGGCCGTCGACCACGACACACCGACGCCGGACAAGACGTTCAACCTCCGGATCCTCGACGCGCGCGGCGGCGCCCGCGAGACCTTCACCGGTCTGTCGATGAACGCCGGCCACGGACGGTTCGTGGAGACGGTCGTCAACGCCGGTTCCTCCCTCGTCCGCGTAAAGGCCCTGGACGAGGACAGGCCCGACCCCTCCGGCACTGTCTCCAAGCCCTTCTCGGCGGAACTGCCGAATCTGAACGTCGAGTTGAAGGTGAAGATCGGTGATGTGGAGCGTGAGTTCACGCTCCACGATCCCGACCACGACGGCGAGGCGCCGGCCACCGTCACAGAACTGGCCCTCCTGCTGGAACGCAAGCTGCGTTCGCTCCCGGACGCCCCGGGGAAGCACACCTTCGCCGGCGCCGAGGTCACGGCGTTCGGCCGGCGGATCCAGGTCGTCGCCGGGTCCTTGGACCCCGACGACGTGGTGCGCTTCGTCGGCGAGTGCGCCAATGACCTGGGTCTTGAGGCGTCGGTCAACCCGCCCGTCTTCCCGCTCAAGGGCGGCAAGGACGGCGATCCGCCCGGACCGCGCGATCTCATCGGCAGTGAGGCGCGCAAGACCGGTGTGCAGGCGCTGCGCGATGTGGACGACGTCAATCTGCTGGCCCTGCCCGAGCTTTCGGCGTACGAGTCCACCGAGGACATGGTCACCGTGCTCTCCGCGGCCGAGCAGCTCTGCCGGGAGCGGCGTATCTTCCTGCTCGTGGACTCGCCGTCCACCTGGGGCAGCGTGGACGCCGCGCGTGCCGGGATCGGCGCGTTCGACCCCGTACGCAGCGATCACGCCGCGCTGTACTTCCCGCACCTCCAGCTGACGGACCCGCTCACGGGACGGCTGCGCTCCTTCCCGCCGTCCGGGGCCGTCGCGGGTGTCATCGCCCGCACGGACGGCGAGCGCGGCGTCTGGAAGGCACCGGCGGGAACCGAGGCGCGGCTGGCCGGGGTCCGGTCGCTGACCGTCAAGCTCAACGACCGGGAGAACGGACTGCTCAATCCGCTCGGTGCGAACTGTCTGCGCACCTTCCCGGTGGTCGGTCCGCTGGTCTGGGGCGCCCGTACGCTCCAGGGCGCGGACGCGCTCGACAGCGAGTGGAAGTACGTGCCGGTGCGCCGGCTCGCGCTGCATGTGGAGGAGAGCCTTTACCGCGGTCTGCAGTGGGTCGTCTTCGAGCCCAACACCGAGCAGTTGTGGCAGCAGATCCGGCTGAAGGCCTCGGCCTATCTCAACGATCTCTTCCGGCAGGGCGCCTTCCAGGGCGGCACACCGCGCGAGGCGTACTTCGTCAAGTGCGACAAGGACACCACCACCGAGGCCGATGTCGAGCGCGGGGTGGTCAATGTCGTGATCGGCATCGCGCCGGTCAAGCCCGCGGAGTTCGTGATCGTGAAGATCCAGCAGGTGGCCGGGCAGTTCGGCCTGTCGTAACCGAGGAAAAGGAACACGAAGGAAACCGATGGCTGAGTTCCAGATCAACGCCCATCGCTTCGACCCCTACAAGAATTTCAAGTTCCTGGTCCTGTGGGACGGTCGAACGGTCGCGGGCGTCAGCAAGATCAGTCCGCTGAAGCGCACCACCGAAGTGGTCAAACACCGGCACGGCGGCGATCCCAGCTCACCGCGGAAGTCGCCGGGCCGCTCCGAGTTCGAGGGGGTCACGCTCGAACGCGGCGTCACCCACGACCCGGAGTTCGACCGCTGGGCCAACAAGGTCTGGCAGGTCGGGGCCGGGCTCGGCTCGGAGGTCTCGCTGCGGGACTTCCGCAAGGACATCATCATCCAGGTCCTCAATGAGGCCGGGCAGGTGGCCGTCTCGCACAAGCTCTACCGGGCCTGGGTGAGCGAGTACCAGGTGCTCGGCGAGCTGGACGCCAACGCGAACGCCGTCGCCATCCAGAGCGTCAAGCTCGAATGCGAGGGCTGGGAGCGGGACTACGAGGTGGAGGAGCCGGTCGAGCCCTCGTTCACTCATCCGGCCTGATCCGCGCGGAGCCGTACCACTCGTACGACCCGTACCACTCGTACGACCCGTACCACTCGTACGACCCGTACCACTCGTACGACCCGTATCACCCGTACGACCCGTATCACCCGTACCACCTGCACACCGGAGGAATGAGCGATGACGCCGACGGGGCCGGCCGAGCTGCTCGCCACCTGGGAAGCCGGGCTGGCGCAGCACGACGCTGGACGGTCGCTGCTGCTGCACCGGGCGGCCCGCCCGGGAGCTGGCACCGACGAGTTGCTGTCGATGCCGGTCGGCGCGCGGGAGGCGGATCTCTTCGGGCTGCGCCGGGCGCTGTTCGGCGAGCGCATGCAGGTTCGTGTCGAGTGCGCGTCATGCGAAGAGGCGATGGAGTTCGATCTCGACGCGACGCTGCTGGGTGTGCGGGGGCGGACTCCGGACGGGCCGCTGCGAGTCGAGGAGGGCGACTGGGTGGTGGAGTTCCGGTTGCCCACCGTCGCCGACCTCACGGCGGCCGGCTCCGCACCGGACGCGGCTCAGGCCCGTCGGCTGCTGATGGCGCGCTGCGCGGTCTCGGCCGTACGGGGCGGGGAGACGGTGCCACCGGAGCGGCTGGCCGCGCTGCTGCCCGCGGACGTGGAGCGGCGTCTCGCCGAGAAGGCGGCGGAGGCCGATCCGGCGGCCGACGTGACGCTGAATGTCAACTGCCCCGAGTGCGGTGGGGCAACCCCTGCCGCACTCGACATCACCTCGTATCTGTGGACCGAACTGGACGCCTGGGCACGGGACTTGCTGCTCGACGTCCATCTGCTCGCGAGCGCCTACGGGTGGAGCGAGCCGGAGATCCTGGCGCTCAGCCCGCTGCGGCGTCGTTACTACCTGGAGCTGTGTACGGATGCCTGACTACTTCGACCGGCTGCTCGCCCGGTACACGCCGGTGCCAGGGGTGGGCGGTGCCGAGGGCGCCGAGGGCCCTGATGGCGTCGGGGGCATGGCGCGGGTCCGGCCACGGCTGCCCGGCCCGTACGAGCGGGTGGAGGCGCTGCGGTCCGGCCCGCGCGAACCCGACGAGCCTGCCGCGCTGATTCCGTACGCTTCTCAACCCGCCACCGAAACAGCCGAGTTGGTACGCCAGGAGCGCGAGATCCGGTCGGACCGGCATACGGTGGTACGGACCGAGGCGGCACGTCCGGGCGGCGAGCCCGAGCCGGCCACACGCTCCGTCGCCACACCGAGCACGGCGCCGCTGCTCCCGCCACTGTCACACCGGACTCCGGGGCCGCGTCCGGCGGCGGACGACAGCCCGCGCGCACCGCGGCGCCCCACGGCCCCCTCGGCATCCGGCACACCGCGCACCGAGCCCGCCACCACGCCGCGCGCCGCCGCCGCTCCCCCGGCCGCCACCGCGCCGCTCAGACCACGCGACGCCGACACCGCCGCCGCCCGGGGCGCCCCGCCGAGCGGGGTGGGACGACGCGCGCCCAAGCAGGCCGAACGCGTCGTGCACGTACAGATCGGCCGGCTCGAAGTGAGCGCGGCGCCGCCGCCCGGCGGAAGTCGCTCCACCGCCGCCGACCGCCCCGATCACACCGGACGGCGCGCGCCCGCGCTGACCCTGGACGACTATCTGTCGCGCGGCGAGAAGAGGAACTGAGGCCATGAGCAACGCGCTTGCCATCGCGACGGTCACCCAGGCCCTCGCCCTGCTGATCGAGAGCAATCTGGGGCCCGAGATGGATATCGCGGTCAAGGTGGAGACCCGTAAACCGCCGGCCGAGCCACCGGCCGAGCCGACCGTGAATGTCTTTCTGTACCAGGTCACTCCGAACGCCTCGATGCGCCACACCGATCTGCCGACGCGCGCGGCGGACGGCACGCTGGTCAAGCGGCCCGCCGCGCCGCTCGATCTGCACTATCTGATCAGCGCGTACGGGGAGGAGGCCGAGCTGGTCAGCCAGCGGCTGATCGGGTGTGTGGTCCGGACCCTGCACGAAATCCCGGTCCTGCCCGAGGAGTTGATCGAGCTGGCGGCCGAACGTCCGTACCTGGCGGGCAGCGATCTGGCGGCGTCGGCGCAGAAGGTGCGCTTCACACCGACGGTGATGGACATCGACGAGACGTCGAAGCTCTGGGGGATGCTCCACCACACGCCGTACACGCTGTCGGTGGCCTACCAGGCGTCGCTGGTGCTGATCGAGGGCCGCGAGAGGCCCGTACCGGCGAAACCGGTGGAGCGGCGGACGGTACGGGCACTGCCGTTCGGGGCGCCGGGCGCGCCGGTGCCGCCGGTGGCGGGGGAGCCGTCGGACGCCGAATCCGGCGACACCGTCACCGTCACGGAGAAGGAAACGGGGACGAAGCCGGAGTCGAGGGCGGAGTCGGACACGGAGACGACCCCGGAGTCGGAGACGAAGCCGAAAACCGGCGCGCCCGCGAAGAAGCGCGCGGCGAGCAGGACCGCCACCGCCAAGACATCGGCCAAGCGCGCCGCGTCCACCTCTCGTACGCGTACCCACACCCGCGGAAAGCCCGGCACGGGCGACGACGGCACGGAGAGCTGAGGCACGGTGCGCGAGACGGGGGCGGGTGAGGGCATGGGTGGTACGTACGAGGGGGCGGACCGGGGCGCGGCGGAGGATGCCGGTACGGACGGTCGCGCGCTGGCCTCGGCCGTACGGTCCGTCCTCGCGCGTGTCGACGCCCACGCGCGGCGCGCCGAGGACCGTACGCGCCCGACGGAGGACGACGCGCCGGCGGGCACGGGCGCGGGCACCGGCACCGGCGCCAGCACCGGCACGGGCACGGGCACGGGCACGGGTCCAGGCACCCTGGACGCGCTCGTCAGATGCTTCGGGCTCAGCGCGTTCGAGCGCGAGGTGATCCTGCTCGCCGCCGCCGCGGAGCTGGACCCGACCACCGGCGCCCGGTGCGCCGCCGCGAGCGGCGATCCCGACCGGGCGCACCCGACCTTCTCACTCGCCCTCGCCGCTCTGGTGGAACCGCACTGGAGCGCGCTGACGCCCGTCGCCCCGCTGCGCCGCTGGCGGCTGGTCGAGCTGGACGACGAGACACGGCTGACCACCTCCCGGCTGCGCCTCGACGAACGTATCCTGCATTTCCTCGTCGGCTCGCCGTATCTGGACGCGCGGCTGCACGGCCTGTTGCGCCGTACGAGCGCGCCGGACTCCCTCCCCGCCTCGTACGAACGGGCGGCGGGCCGGGTCGCGGCGGGGCTGGGCGGCGCCGGGCCGTACGCCCCGTTACGTGTCGAGCTGGTCGGCGGTGATCTGCGTTCCCGGGCCGATATCGCAGCCGCGGGCGCTCGCCGTTCGGGGCTCGGTCTGTACGCGCTGGCCGCCGACGATCTGCCCACCGATCCGGCGGAACGCGACCGGCTGACCCGGCTCTGGCAGCGTGAGGCCATCCTGCTGCCCGCCGCGCTGCTGGTGGAGATCGGTGAGCCGGACCGTGAACAGGCCGCCGCCACCGACGCGTTCGTGGAGAGCGCGGGCGTTCCGCTCGTCGTCTCCAGTCTCGACCCGCGGCAGACCGCCCGGCCGCGCGGCGAGCGGGTGACCGTGCCGGCGCTCGACGCCGAGGAGCAGTTGGGGGTGTGGACGAACGCCTTTGAGGACGTACCGGCGGTGTCGGAGCACGACTTGCGGGGACTGGTCGAGCAGTTCTCGCTGCCGCCCCATCTGATCCGGTCCGCGGGCGCCGCCGTCGTACGGGATCTGTCCGGTGAGGACGACCTGGACGCGGTCGGCCTCGCCTGGCGTGCCGGGCTCACCGAGGCCCGGATGGGGATGGACGAGCTGGGCCGGCGAATCGAACCGGAGGCGGCCTGGGGTGATCTGGTGCTGGCGGAACGGCAGTTGAGGATCCTCCGCGAGATCGTCGCGCACGTACGGCAGCGGGCCACCGTCTACCAGGAGTGGGGCTTCGAGGCGACACTGCGCCGGGGCCTGGGCGTCACCGCGCTGTTCGCGGGCGGCTCCGGTACCGGAAAGACACTGGCGGCCGAGGTGATGGCACGGGAACTGGGCCTGGATCTCTTCATCATCGATCTGTCGCAGGTGGTCAGCAAGTACATCGGTGAGACCGAGAAGAACCTGCGCAAGGTGTTCGACGCGGCCGAACGCGGCGGCGCGCTGCTGCTGTTCGACGAGGCGGACGCGCTCTTCGGCAAGCGCAGCGAGGTGAAGGACAGTCATGACCGGTACGCCAACCTGGAGGTCAGCTATCTGCTGATGCGGATGGAGGCGTACCGGGGGCTGGCGATCCTCACCACCAATATGAAGCAGGCCCTGGACACGGCGTTCATGCGCCGGATCCGCTTCGTCGTCGACTTCCCCTTCCCCGGTGAGGCCGAGCGCGCGGAGATCTGGCGGCGGGTACTGCCCGCGCGGGCGCCGATGAAGGGCATCGATACGGCGCGACTGGCCCGGCTGACCGTGGCAGGCGGCTCCATCCGCAATATCGCGCTGTCCGGCGCCTTCCTCGCGGCCGAGGAGGGCGACCGCCTCCAGATGCGCCACATGCTGGAGGCGGCACGCACCGAATATCTGAAGCTGGACCGCTCCTTGACACCCTCGGAGGTGCACGGATGGGTCTGAACGAGGAACCGCGCACGTCCGCGATACGGGTGGACATCGGCGAACTGGTCCTGGACGGCTTCGACCGCGTTGACCCCGACCGCGTCTCGGCCGCTTTCCGAACGGAGTTGGCCCGACTCGTACGGGACCGGGGCGTACCCCTGGCCACGGACGGCGGCCGGACCCTGGACGCCCTCTCCGGCCTGCCGCCCCTGCCCGCCACCACCTCACCACGGCGCCTGGGCGAGGCGCTGGCGCGCGCGGTGCACGCGGGGCTCTCGGGGCGGGGTGAGGCACGATGAGTACGACACACTCCGAGGCACGGCAGGACGAGTCGGCGAACGACAAGCGGCGCAAGCGCAAGGCTCGGGCCAAGTCCCCCACCCCGGAACCGAAGGACATCGTCAGCGGAGCGGGCCAGCCGCTGGATCTGAGCGTACGGCGCGAGCTGGAGGAACAGCTCGGCCACGATTTCAGCCGCGTACGCCTCCACACCGACCGCGACGCGGGCGCGCTCACGGAACTGCTGGGCGCGGACGCGGTCGCGGTCGGCCAGGACATCTTCTTCCGCGAGGGCACCTACAGTCCGGGCACGGTGGACGGACAGCGCCTGCTGGCCCACGAACTGCTGCACACGGTGCAGAACCCGGAGGGCCTGGGCGCGCTGCGCGCGGGCCGCGATCTGGGTGCGGTGAGCCTGCCGCAGCAGGCGATGGAGCGCGAGGCGGAGTCGGCGGCCCAGCGGTCCGTACGGGACGGAGAACCGGCCCCGGACGTGCGACGGGACGAGTCCACACCGGGCTGGCTGCGGTACGCCACGGTGGACGCGGACCGGCGACGCATGGAGGAGCTGGACCCGGCGACGCTGGTGGACCGGCTGACGAACAGTCTGCTGCGCTCGCTTCGCGGCGACCCGGAGGACCGCTCCAAGCGCGTACGAACACAACTCTCGTGGTTCAGCCCCGAGTTGCAGGAAACGGTTTTGGACCGACTGGAGCTGCGCCTGCTCCCCTCGGAGCGTGACCTTCTGATCGAGCTGGTCGAGGAGACCGAGGACGGCGGCCCGCTCGAACTGGACGCCCTGAGTGCCCCCGCGGCCGTACCGGACGTCGTCGAACTGCTGGAACGGGACCAGGTACGGGAACGGGGAGAGGACCGGGGAGAGGGACGCGCGCCGCAGGAGGGGGAGTCAACCGCTCCAGGACAACAACAGGACCAGCGGCGGCAACAGGACCAGCAGGGGCCGACGTCGAACGGCGGCGGTGGTACGGCCGCGCCCCGGGCACAGCAGCCGACCGGAGCGTCCGGCCGGACCTCACAGGGAACGCGGGCGTCGGGACAGGGCGGTGGCCGGAGCAGCGCCAATGGCGCCGGGACCACCGGGGGCAAGGCCGGGGCGGAAAGCGCCACTCAGTCCTCGGGGTCTCAGCGGCAAGACCGGAACGACTCCGGCGATGGTGCGGGTGACCCTGGGGGCAGCGGTGCGCCCACGGCGAGCGAGGAGGAGTCCGCGGCCAAGAACCGGCCCGGCGCCGTGGAGCCCTTGATCGCCGGGGAGCAGCCGCGTGAGGCGGACAAGCGTCGCAAGAACGGTCAGGAGTCGGCGGGTGTGGAGCCCGGCGCTCTGCTGAGGACCGCGGACCTGGGCAGCCGCAGCACACTCGAAGGGATCCGGCCCCAGGACGGAGAGTTGGAGGACGGGCCGCCGGGCCCGGAGTCCGGTACGGGCGGCGAGCCGCAAGAGCTCGACGCGGACGAGGCGTTCGACAAGGACAGCGCGTGGAACACCGAGCTCACACCCGAGGACTTCCTCCCCGCGTCCGACCTCGATGTGTCCGGTGTACCGACCGCGGACAAGATCACCCCGGACCAGGGCGCCAACCCGTCGATGCCGAGTTTTCCCGAGCCTCCCGGGACCAAGGCAGAACAGGTACAGGCACAGCGGGACGAGGAAGACGCGGCAGAGTCGGACCCGGGCGACGACGAGCTTTCGGCGTCGACGGGCGCCGACGGTGACGCGCCTGCTTCCCCGGCCGCCCGCGCCGAAGCGGAAGGCCGGCAGCTCAACGCCTTCCAGGCCGAGAAGCCGGTCGAGCAGGAGGTGGGTCCGCCGCCGTCGTCCGACGGTGCGGCCGCTGACCGTACGGGGTCTTCCGAACCGACACCCGAGGTCAGGGACCGGGAACCGACGGCACCGGAAACAGAGCGATCCGAGCCGGACCAGAAACCGGAAGCTCAGGAATCCGAGACGGCGGAGCGGAGCCAGGATCAGGACAAGGGCCAGGACCAGGGCCGGCCTCCGGAGGAAGGTGGCACAAAGGCGTCGGCGGGCGGGACGGCGGCGACCGGTACGGCCACGGCCTCCGGTACGACTACCGGCACCGCCTCTGGTACGGCTGTTACGTCCTCGGCGCCGACGGCTGACGCGGACACGTCCGAGGGATCCCGCCCGAGTGGCGACGCCCGCTCGGGCGAGCGCGACTCCGGGACGGGCACCTCGGCCGAGGTCTCCCCGGCACGGGACAGCCATGTCTCAGGAGCGGGGGGCGCGGCCAGGTCCGCCGGCGGCGGTGCGCCGGAGCCCGGGACGGAGGCCACGCGGTCAGAGGCTCCCGATTCCGCGCCGGCTTCGGCCCCCGAGCCCGCTGCCGCTCCCACGTCGGAGCTAACCCCGGCGGCCGCACCAGCCGACTCGCGTTCATCGGGCTCCGCGCCTTCACGGACCGTCAAGGGCGGCGGTGGCACGCGTAGCGCCTCGGGCGGTGGCGGAGGCCGCGGGGGCTCACGCGGTGCCGCGCCGGCCACGGCGAAGCGCGAACCGGCCGCGCCGAACCTGTCGCAGGTGTCGCCGGAGGCCGGTCTCAGCACCGCGGCGAACCTCAAGCCGCACCGCGCCCTTGAGGCGCTGGGTGGTGTCAACGGCGCGGTCGACAGGACAGTCGGCGAGGAACATCAGGCCCTCCAGGCCGCGCCGCCGACGACGGAACGGCCGTCGGGCGCCCCACAGACGTTGAGTGGCGCGCCGAGCACCTCCGCCCCGGGCGAGTACTCCAGTGATCCGGCAGCCCAGGTCGACGCCCCCGAGCGGGAGGAGGCGGAGGTCGAGGGGGACCAGGCCCCGGAGGGCGAGATCCCGGGGATGGAGATCGAGGAGCCCAGCAAGATCGAACTGGGCCTGGCGGCCGGGGGGCAGGCTGTCGCCGGGATCGTGAACGGAGTCAGCAATCTCGTCGGTGGCGGCGACCTCATCGACACCGACGCCCTCGTGGGCTGGATTCTCGACCTGCCGACCGAGGACGAGATGCTCGCACAGGCATCGGTGGGCACGGCGCCCGGCGTCGGGCTCGACGGGGAGACCGGTGGCCGCGTCGACGAGCAGGGCGGTGAACTCGACGCCAAGGGCCAGGAACTCCACTCGTCGGGGCGGGACGACGCCGGCCGGTCGCTGGGCGAGGACCAGATCTATCCCGACGTACCGCAGGAGACGCTGACCGCACACGTGCCGGGCGCCCAGGGGCAGGGCGGCGGCGCGGGCCAGGGCGGCGGCGCGCCGGTCGGAGGGCGGATCCCGCCGGAGGCGGTCTCGGAGGTCGCGGAACACGAACGCGGACCGCAGCTCCAGAGCGCGTACAGCGACGGCCAGAAGACGATGTCCGACAAACGGCAGGCCAAGGACGACGACTTCAGGTCGTCACAGGAGCGGCACAGGCAGGACGTCCGGAGCGAGATCGAGACCAACACGAGGACCCAGACCACAGAACGCGAACGGACCAGGGCCGAGGTCGAGGAGTCCCGGGCGCGGTGGAGGACGGAACAGGACGGAGAGCTCGACTCCCTCGGGACGAAGAAGAGCGACAAGGTCGAGAAGATCCGCAAGGACGTCAAGGACAAGGAGGAGCAGACCGACGAGGACGTCGAGAACCGGCGGACGACGGATCAGGAGGAGATCGGACGAGAGAGGACCAGGGCGGAGGAAGGCGCCAGGAGCGAACGCGACAGCGCGAAGGACGACTCGGGCAGCTGGATCTCCCGGGCGTTCGACTGGATCCGGGACAAGCTCAATGAGCTGAAAGACGCCATCATCAGGGTCTTCCGGGCGGCCCGGGAGGCGATCACCAGCCTGATCACGGACTTCAAGGGCACTGTTCTCGGTTGGATCGAGGAGGCCCGTGAGTTCATCATCGAGAAGTTCGAGGAGTTCGCCGAGGCCCTGATCCAGCTGGGCAAGGACCTGCTCGACGGCCTCCTTGAGATCGCCAACGAGATTCGCGATCTCATCATCCAGATTCGCGATGCGGCGATCGATCTGGTCAACCAGATCGCCGACGAGCTTCGAGAGATGGTCAACAATCTCCTCGACCAGCTCGGTGAGATGCTCAGCGGTCTCCTCGACGCGCTGCGTGAAGGTCTCCGGATGGCGGTCGACGCCGTCATGAGCGGGCTCAAGGCCATCATGGACTTCGCGCTGGGCCTGCTCAACGCCCTGGGTGAGTGGGCGTTGATCGCCGCGGACATCATCACCGACCCGGGAGGCTGGATCAGTGGCGCCGCGGCCTCGGCGGAGGACGGCGCCAGGAACTACCTCTTCCAGGAAATCATCTCGGCCGTCAAGAATTGGTTCAACGAGAAGATCCAGGAGGTGCTGGGCCTCCCGAAGGCGATCTTCGACGCTCTGCTCAACGGTGGTGTGAGCAAGGAGCAGATGGCCGAGGAGGCCTGGGAAGAGGCCAAGCCCCAACTGCCGTTCATCATCGGTGAGATCGTCATCACCAAGGTCATCGCCAAGCTCATCCCCGGCGCGGGCTGGGTCCTGGCGATCATCGACGCCCTAAAGGCCGCGTGGGGTGCGCTGAGCGAGATCCTGCAGGCTTTCGGCGCGTTCATGGACTACCTGAAGGCGGTCAAGGGCGGCAACGCCGGCCTGCTGTTCGCCAAGGCCGTGGCGTCAGGTGTGGTGGCGCTGCTGGAACTGGCTTATCAGGCTCTGCTGAGTGGGGTCGCCAGGTACGTGAAGAAGGTCGGCGACCGCCTGAAGGGAGTGGCGGAGGGCTTCAAACGAAACCCCGCCAAGCCGAACACCCCGAACGCCTCAGGCGGCCCCCAGACCGCGCCCCGCCCCCAGGACCCCACGCGCCCGAACAACCCGAACAGGCCACAGGCGACGGAGCAGCCGAGGCCGAACGACCAGCGGCGCAGGAACCAGGAGGTGAGGAACGCCCAGCAGCAGGCGCGCCGCACCACCGACGAACAGAGGCGCCCACCGCGCCCCTCCCGAGGCACCACCCCCCGCCCCACGACCCGCCGCCCCCAAAGCTCCCCCTCCACCTCCACGCGCCCGCGGCCGGACCGCCCGAACGACCGCGACCGCGACCGCGACGGCCAGAACACCCCCCAGGACCGCACCCGCCCAAGGCCAACGCAGCGCCGCCGCCCCACGTCTCCGGCGGCCAGGGCCATGAACCGCGCCAGGCAGACGGTACGGGCCGCCCTCAACCGCACCCGCAGGGCCAAAGACTCCCTGGGCCGCAGGGACACCGACAACCGACGCCGCCGCGACCTCGACAACAACGCCCGCCGCATGCGAGACGCCTACGCCCGCCGCCGGGACCTGCTGCGGCAGCAACAGAGGACGCGCCAGGAGCAGCGCCGCCAACAGCGCGACCTGCAGCGGCGGAAGGAGAACTCCCAGGACGGCCTGGGTAGGAGGCTCGCCATCATCACCGCGCGCATACGCGCCAGGCTCCTTCCGCTGCTTGACGAAGACGGCATGTGGGAGAAGAGCTTCGATCCGCTGCTCACCGCGATGAAGGATTGGTACCGACTCACCAGCCTGCGAGCCCATGGCGACCCGGACGTGAACGTCGTGGCCACGCTCAACCCTTCCTCTGTACCCGTGAGGGCCAAGCGCTGGCGCGATCGCCAGCTTCGGCAGCCGAAGATCGCACTGAAGCAGCTACGCGAGGACGGGCTGCCAAAACCGGATCTTCCGCCGTTCAATGGCAACCAGGCAAGCTCAATGGAGGCGCGGTTCCTCAGTCGCGCAGTACGGAACACAGGCGAAAAGCCGGGCTCCCACAGTAACCCGCCCGGTTGGGATTACGTGACGTCGAAGGGACTGTCCGACGATTCCGCCTGGGTGCGAATGCATCTTCTCCCGGATAAACTCGGAGGAATGGCATCCAACAACAACTTGGTTCCGGCGCCCGGATATTCCGTGAATACGCCGATGAACAGCCAACTCGAAAATTTCGCTTACGCGGATATCGGAGCCGAGGGAGACATGATCTGGTACAAGTCAGTTGTCTCTTTCCACCCCCGACAGAAAGACAGCCCAGGGAGCACGGGGCAATTTCTCACGGGTTTTCCCCAGCAGATCACCTCCAGCTACGGAGAATACGACCACATCAAGGGAACCGGGAAGCACCGGGGCGACTGGAAACCACACAGTACAGCCAAGAAGACAAAGACCATAGGAAATATACGACTGCCATCCCCGGACGAGCACACGCGACTCCTCATCAACTCTGCAGGGGCCAAGAACATCTTCAACCACCTCGGCGGAAATGCGGCCCCAGACCGCCCCTGGGGGCAGATCTCGCGCTATATCGCCGGGCTGGGCACGAGCGGCGAGATGAGAACCACCACGAGGTACGGCCGTGAAGTTCCCGACGGCCACCCTCACTACTACTCAGTATCCGATGTGCAACGATATCTGGACACCAGAAGGGCGAGCATGACGGAGGAAGTGCGACGGCTAGTGTCTTGTGATTCTGTTTGTGGAACCTGAGGCGTCCGTGGTCGTTGAGTCGGGTATGGATCTTTCCTCTGAACAGATGGCTGAGCTGCGGG